>NZ_CAMZMX010000046.1:0-41303 GCF_947311875.1 Pseudomonas sp. PARCl1 | reverse complement strand
CTTTATCGGCGCTTGGGTGAAAAGGGAGGAGGGGCGAGGTCTCCCACGGTCTGTACTGCGCTAACAGTCAGAAGCTGGCTTTGTCCCTCCTCCTCCCTTCAAGTCTAACCATACAAGCTGGCTTGCCAGCGATGAGGCCAGTGCAGGTAATCACTCGGCTGATTGCCCGTCGAGCAACTCGGCCAACGCATCCGGCTGGCTCTTGAACGCCCGGGCGAACACATCGCGGTTCTTGGCCATGTAGATACCGGCTTCTTCAACCTGCTGCTCGGTCAGCGATGGCACTGCCTTATGCAGCACTTCAGCCAGGCGCTCTGCCAGTTCGAGCATTTTGTCGTGACGGTCGGCTTCTGCCTTATCCATGAACAAGCGCTCCGGGTCGCGGCTGCTGCGGTACACCACTTCGACGGCCATTCATCACCTCTATGCCTTTTTGCTGGTTTGCAATTTACTGTATCTATATACAGTAATGGCAGTGTGGGTTGGTTCGCAAGCAGAAATTGCAGTGGGGTGTTCTGCGGGGGCGTCCGGCACAACATCTTTTTCGCCTGTGAGATCGAGCGCCGCGCGGGCGGCGCTCGATCTCCCAGGCGCTGAAAATGCTGCGGCAACCCCCTGCCAGCCCTCCTGCAACCTAGAGCCAAACCCTCACTGCTTCATCCCCAGCTCGGCATCATCCATCAGCGCCTTGGCCATCGCACTCAAGTAATGCGCAGCCCATATCATCATCGGCTTCCCATCCATCAACCCGGTGATGGTCAATTCGCGCACATACCCCATCAACTCCGAAGACTGTTCGCGGGCATCCCTGCACGGGATCCCGGGCTCGATGCGGAATAGCGGGTGGGTGCCGTTTTCGCCCTGGTAGAAAGTGGTCTTGCCGACGGTGAACTGGGTGTCTTCTGTGGTCATTGGTCAGTCCCCTGATGTGCCTTTGGAATCAGGGTGTATTCGAGGGAATGGATGTAGCGGGGCGGATCGGGGATAACTCTCAGCATGATGTAGGCCTGTTCAAAATTGGGGCCACCACCTTCTGCTGTCAAACATCAAGGCGGCAGCTGTACATGGGTTGACAGACCGGTGAACAGAACCAAAAGCCGGCGCACACGAGGTGCCCCATGACAGCTGCCATAACGGCTAAGCCATGTGGTTAGTTCAGGGCGGCCTGTCAAAGCCGGTCGTTGATTGGCAACGACCGCCCGAGACTAGTGCGCACCACCGAACACCACAATGGCAGGGAGTATCTTTGGGAAATGCCCTACAAGAAAGGGCTTAAATCTGATTTTCCGCTGGCGCAATGCCATTTTATTTTCTGCAGCTTGCCATGCCACAAAGTGCCTTGCGGCAATCGGCCGCCTTCCCATGGCAGGGGCTTGGCCCTTTAACTGCATGGCAGAAACGTCACACCCGTGGCGCATCATCCTTGAAAGTCGTAGTGGGGAATGAAACATCGTGAACATCAAATGGGCAGAAAAACTGCGCAAGGGCCTGCACGGCTCGGCCGACTCGCTGGGCAACCTGTGCGTCGAAGCCTTCCATTACCTTGCCCTGTTCGGCATCGGCGCCATCACCGCCTATGCGGCGGTGGTCACCTTCCTGGACATGCTCGGCAAGGGCGGGATCAGCGTCGATGACATCCTGCTGCTGTTCATCTACCTGGAGCTGGGGGCCATGGTCGGGATCTACTTCAAGACCAACCACATGCCCATCCGCTTCCTCTTGTACGTGGCAATCACCGCGCTCACCCGCCTGCTGATCGGCGATGTTTCGCACCACAAGGCGCCGGATGAAGGGCTGCTGTACCTGTGCGGGGGCATTCTGCTGCTGGCGTTCTCGATCCTGGTGGTGCGCTACGCCTCGTACCGCTACCCCTCGACCAAGGTGCTGGATGCCAACGGCAAGCAAGTGGAAGAGGGCAAGTAGGCCTCAGCGGCATAAGTGAGCAGCACAACACCGCAGGTCGCGGAAAGCTGCGGCTTTTTCTTACAGACGCCTCTGAAAATCCAAAGAACGCGCATCACGCCAACGTATGGCACCCTGTTGTCCAAACCCGGAAAATCCCTGGGTTATGGCTTTTTGATATTGCCCTCCCTGGGCTGTAACCCACGGAGGGCGTGGCCTGCGCACGGTTGACACCATGGCGCACAAGCCTATCAACTCAGCAGCTCTCAAGGAGGGTAACCCGGCACATGACTTGATTCATGCCGAGCGTCTACAGGGAGATGCTGATGATCATGGCGCGTCTTGACGCTATCGCAAGCCGTTCCGTAACTGGCGAACAGGAGTAATCCCTCATGTTCGAAGCAGCCAGGTTCGGCGACGATATTTCACACACCGGCGCATTGGGCGGTTTCCTGTTGGGGGCCGCTCTGGGCATCGCACTGGTGGCCAGCGTGGCCACCGTGGCCTTTGCCACCTTCACCTGCGGGTTCGGCGTAGCTTTGCTGGCAGGTCTCGCGGCGGGGGTTGGCGGCAGCTTGCTGACCGCTGCCGGCGAGGCGTTGGGCGGCCTGTTTTCATCCCCCTCAGGGACGATACTGACTGCCTCGCCCAACGTCTTCATCAACAGCCGCAAGGCCGCCCGCGTCGAAAAGAGCCTGGGCGCTTGCAGCAAGCACCCCGGCCAGGTGCAGATCGCCAAGGGCTCGACCAACGTCTTCATCAATGGCGTGGCGGCCGCGCGCAAGGGCGACAAGCTGACTTGCGGCGCGACCATTTCCGGTGGTTCGAACAATGTCTACATCGGCGGCGGCACTTACCGTTACCTGCCGGTGGACGACGAAGTCCCTGAATGGCTACGCACCACAGTGGATACGTTGATGGCCGTCGCCGGTGCCGCCGGCATGATCGCCCAATTGATCAAGGTCGGCACCCAAGCCGGCATGAAAGCCATCATGCCTTGCGCCCTGAAGTCCACCGCAGGCTTCATCGCAGGTGAGGTGGCCAGCCGCTACGTGGTCGAACCCGTGGCGCGCAGAGCCATCGGTGGCCTGGTCGGCAACCCCGTCGACCTCCCGACGGGCCGCAAGCTGATCCCCGATGAAATCGACTTCAGCCTGCCGGGCCTGATGCCGATCGAGTGGTCGCGCTTCTACGCCAGCGACCTGACCGTCGACAGCGTGCTCGGCCGCGGCTGGATACTGCCGTGGGAACAGAGCCTGCGTCGCAGCGGCAGTTTCATCTACCTCACCGACAACCAGGGCCGCGAAATCCCGTTCGTGACCCTGCAACCGGGTGAGCGGATCTACAACCCGCACGAGCAGGTGTACCTGGTGTGCACCGAGGGCGGCCACTACATCCTGCAGACCCTCGACAACCTGTTCTTCTACTTCGGTGAAGTGCCAGACACCAACACCGAAGTGCCGCTGCAGCGTATCGAGAACGTCCTCGGCCACTTCCTGCACTTCACCCGCACGCCTGACGGTACCCTGACCGACATCAGCGCCACCGGCGGCACCCGCGTGCACTTGCACTACGACCACCCGCTGGGCCGCCTGACCGATATCAAGCGCGTGGTGGACAACCATGCGGTCGAAACGCTCACCCAGTACCGTTACGACGAGCATGGCCAGCTGAGCGCGGTGCGCAACCGCAACGGCGACAGCGTGCGCAGTTTCAGCTATGTCGAAGGCCTGATGGTGACCCACAGCAACGCCTTGGGCCTGGGCTGCCACTACCGCTGGGAAACCCTCGGCGGCAAACCGCGTGTGGTCGAGCACTGGACCAGCGATGGCGAGCACTACCATTTCCGCTACGACCTCGACGCCCGCACCAGCTGGGCCACCGACGTGCTTGGCCGGGAGCTGGAAGTGCAGTACAACGCCGACCACCGCGTGGTCGCCAGTCGCGATTATGGCGGCGAGCGCTACGCCATCGAGCTGGACGAAAACGGCAATATGGTTGGCCTGACCTTGCCGGACGGTAACCGCCTGCAATTCAAGTACGACGAGTTCTCCCGCTTGCTCGAAGAGGCCGATCCGCTGGGCCGCAAGACCACCTACGAATATCACCACCTGACCACGCTGGTGACCCAGGTCAGCTACCCGGACGGCAGCACCTGGCGAGCGCGCTACGACGACAAGGGCAACCTGCTCGCCGAATTCGATGCCCTCGGCCAGATGACCGAGTACCTGAACAGCGATGACGGCCTGCCGCATACCATCATTGATGCGACCTACAAGTCCAAGTACCTATGGTGGAACACCCTGGCCCAGGTCGAGCGTTACCAGGATTGCTCAGGCAAGAGCACGTATTATCGCTACGACGAGCGCCAGCACCTCATTGCAGTGACCGACGCGCTGAACCAGACCACCACGCTGGAGCGCAAGCCCGATGGGGAAGTGTTGCGCATCCACCACCCGCCTGCTGCGCACTTCCCGTGGTTTGCCCAGTAACCGTCAGGACCCGAAAGGAGAGATGGTTCGCTACGGCTATGACAAGGCCTTGCGACTGACGTCGCTGGTCAACGAGAACAACGCGACCTACAGCTTTGCCTACGACGTGTCGGACCGGCTGATTGAAGAGGTGCGGGTAGATAACCTGACCCGGCGCTTCAGCTACAACGTCGGTGGCCATCTGACGCGACTGGATGAGATTGGCTACGGCGAGAATGCCGAGCGGCCAGAGCGGCACACGCTGTTCGAGCGTGATGCCATTGGTCGTTTGGTTGCCAAGATCAACCGTGATGCGAGCCAGACATTCGCATACGACGACGGTGACCGCTTGCTGAGCATCGAGCGGCAACCAACCGGGATCGGCAAGCAGCTTGGGATCACGGAAGAAAAGCTTGAGTACGCCTACGATCTGCTAGGCCGTCTGACCCAAGAAATCACTTCCGACGGCACGCTCAGCTACGAGTACGACCCGCTCAGCAACCTCACCACGCTGACCCTGCCGGATGGGCGTAAGGTCAATCACCTGTATTACGGCAGTGGTCACCTGCACCAGTTGAACCTGAGCTGCGTGGCGAGATCAAGTACGAGTATGAAGCCAATGGCCAGTTGCGCAGTCGTGATACCGGCTCGCTGGTGGGCAGCGAGGAATTCCGCTACGACCCGGCAGCCAACCGGTTGGACTTCAATGCGCGGCAGTTTGCCAAGGTCAAGGACAACCGCATCAAACAGTGGCGGGACCAGGAGTACCGCTACGACCCATGGGGCAACCTGATCGAGAAGCGCTCGGGGCACAGCAAGCTGCAGTACTTTACCTATGACTGCGAGAACCGGCTGGTTAGGGCTGAGACGGTGGTCAATGGCAAGCTGGAGAGCCGAGGTGAATATCGTTACGACAGCCTTGGGCGGCGGGTGGCCAAGCGGGCTGAGATCAATGATGAAGTCGAACTGAAGCACTTTCTGTGGCAAGGCTTGCGGATGCTGCTGGAGGAAACTCCTGGGCACAGCATCTTGTACCTGTACGAGCCGGGTAGCTATGCGCCGTTGGCGCGGGTTGATCAGGTTGAAGGGGAAGGGCAGAAGTTCTATTACTTCCATACGGACCAGATTGGTACACCGTTGGAGCTGACGGATAGAGATGGCACGATTGTTTGGCAGGCGACCTACCGCTCGTGGGGCTCGGTAGAGCAGCTAGTAGTTAGTGAGGTGGAGCAGAATATACGATTTCAAGGTCAATATTTTGATTGCGAATCGAGCCTGCACTACAATACTTTTCGATTCTACGATCCAGAAGTTGGACGATTTGTGAGTCAAGACCCAATTGGATTATTGGGAGGAGCTAACCTGTATAGCTATGGAATCAATCCGATATCTTGGATTGATCCTTGGGGATGGAGTGCAAAGCCTTCACATTCCCCCGATATTGCCAAATGGCTAGACAAAGGTGGTTCTGTGCATATGGAGATTGACGGAAGAACATGGGTTTATAAAGATTGGGAAGGGAATGTAGTAAGGTACCCCGACGGCCATCCGGACTTTACTCCTTTTGAACGACAACGAGTTGATGTTCCTGACCTGAAGGGGAATCACGGTAAAAGTCCTGGTGGTGATTTTGGCAAGGCAGATGCACTTGCACCTCAGGGTAAGGCAGACTACTCAAAAAATACTTGGCATCATCATGAAAATATGAAGACGATGCAGGAGGTTCCTAAAAAAATTCACAACAGGTTCACCCATTCGGGTGGTGTTAAGAATATGAAATCGAGCTGTTAATAGGGTCGAAAAATGCCTATAGTTTACAAAGCTGGTTTGACTGATGCTGAGATAAACTCACTTGAGGCAGCAGTTAATGTTGCTTTGCCTAGTGCGTATAGAAACATATTGGCACGCATGAATGGTTTTTATTTGACTGATCCTGATTTTGGGCAGTTACCGTTGAAGTCTGTTCAAGACGGGGAGGTGAGTTTTGATCGTTGGTTTGGGGTTGTACCGGAAGAGGAGTGCAACGATATTATTAAATTTAATCAAGAGTTTATTTCTGAGTTGGCTTTTGTTAATGGCGTTTTGGCGATTGGGGAAGATGGGGGGGGGAACCCTTACGTGATAGTTACTGAGTCTGGGCGAGAAGGCGTTTATTATTGGGATAGAACCCACTTGCACGAATCTGAATTTATTAATAAATATGATATAGCGGGGCAAGGTGATAGCGGTCACCTTTACAAAATAGCAGAAGATGTCGATGATTTTTATTCTTTGATTTTAGCGTCGCTGCCCGATGACGTTGAAATGATGGAGGAAAACTGAGGTGGGGAGTGGCCCAGTACAAGGGCAACTGGAAAGTCATATACATTCCCTGCTAGGAAACCAGCGGCAGCAAAAAAGATAGGAGGCACTGTATGTTAGATCTAAAAGAATCTGAATCGAGTATCGATATAGGTGATTTCTCTCAGATTGAGCTTCTGGCAGGGGGAAAGCTTCCGCCTCTATTTAAGAGAATTTAACTTAAGAATAATGGTGGTTTTCCCGAGGCGACCGAGGTCGAAGGTGACGAATATGTGTTCAGAATAAACGGGTTTAACTCAACAAAGTTCGGCAGGTTGCCGATAGAAAAATTAATGCAAGGGTATGCAGATCAGAATAATGAACTTAAGGGTTACGTACCTTTGGCATATGATGGTGGTGGAAACAGCTTTATGCTCATCTTGAAAAAAGAAAGTGCCGGAGTCGTGTATTTGTGGATTCAAGATGAAATGCGGTTAGAGAGGGTCTGTTCGAGTTTTGAGGGTTTTATAAGCTCGCTACGTGTAGCGTAAACAATTTCTGTCTATCAGATATTGCTGAAGATAAGCCGCTTGCTGTGACGCGTAGTTTTAAAGCGGAGCGGTGCACTGGACTATGAGTATTTTGCCCTCAGCAATTTGATTGCTTTGACGTGGCTGGACGGTCGCAATGTCAACTAGCTTATCGCGGCAACGGACTTGCACCAACTATAGAGAGCATGCCGTATCCAGAAGTGCACAAAAAGGGGAGTAGAAAAAATAAATGAATGATGAAAAATTCGTTTCTGCGATTTTTATCGAGTTGTTCGAAAAGAATTTATCTCAGTATAAAGAATCTCTCACCAAACCGGTTGATAAAAATAAAGATTCATTTGCTCGGGCTCGCAATGCTATTGCACTATTGGATGACTCCCAAAAGCTTGATATTATAAATTTTCTTAAGGTGGTGATCGCAGATAGCGTTTCCGTAGTTCTTGGGACATTAGATGGGGTCCATTTTCCTGATAATCTCGTAGGTGATTTCGCTGTGAGTTTCGATGGCGAAGAGATTCAAGGTGACTTGCAGGATATTTTTATACAAAAAGCCCGGGAAGCTGTTGCTTATGATTGAATTTTGAGTATGTGTTTAGCTTTTTATAGGGCTTTTCTTTGATTTGACCTAGCGTGGCGGGTTGATCTTTAAAAGTTTTAATGAATATTTTTAGTGTGGGTCTCGGTCACGTTGGTAATCCGGGCAGTGATTGCTCTTTAGTTAGAGATATTAATCACGGTTCCCTTTGATTGCTTGCCAACCAGCTTCGGTATCATTTCATAAAGCTCTTACGAGTATTTTTATTTGGCCTGCACCGAGGGCGGCCACTACATCCTGCAGACCCTCGACAACCTGTTCTTCTACTTCGGTGAAGTGCCAGACACCAACACCGAAGTGCCGCTGCAGCGTATCGAGAACGTCCTCGGCCATTTCCTGCACTTCACCCGCACACCCGATGGCACGCTGACCGACATCAGCGCCACCGGCGGACGCTTCGGACCGGCTGATTGAAGAGGTGCGGGTAGATAACCTGTAATCGCTCCATGAACCCCACATTCAAAGCGCTTACCTGATCCCCGATGCTGTGCTCCCGATTTCTTTCTGGAGCCTGCCGACGATGATGCGCCCCGACGCCAAAGTCGAAAAGTCTATCTCTACCCCAAGCCCGTCGACTTCCGAAAATCCATCGATGGCCTCGCAGCCTTGGTTGAACTGGATATCAAGGTGGCCGTGTTCGACCCGGTCCTTTTCGTGTTCCTCAACAAGCCGCGCAATCGCGTGAAGATCCTCTATTGGGAGCGCAACGGCTTCTGCCTGTGGCTCAAGCGTCTCGAAGCCGAACGTTTCATGACTTCCCCCGACGCGACCGACGAAGCCATCGTCCTGACCGTCCAGGAACTGAACTGGTTACTCGACGGCTTCGACCTCTGGCGCAACCGTCCACATCAGGTTCTGACACCCCGCTTCGTCGCCTGACCCGGTATAATCCGGGCCATGATTCCAGCGCCCGATGACCTTCCTGATGACCCTGCCGTGCTCAAGCAACTGCTTGCGCAGTTGCTGGCTGAGCGCACGGTCGACAAGGACCACATCGTCGACCTGAAAGAACAGATCAAGCTGTTGCGTGATCGGCTGTTCAACCGCAAATCCGAGCAAACGGTCGATCCCAATACACCGCAACTGGCAATGTTCAACGAACCGGAAAGCGAGCTGTTGTTGGCTGTGGTTGAGGATTCGGACGAAGAAGTCGTTACCCCAGTCAGACATGGTGGCAAACGCAAACCGTTGTCGGCTGATCTGCCACGTATCGAAGTCATCCATGACTTGCCCGAGCACGAACTGACTTGCGCCTGCGGTTGCCGCAAGCATGTCATCGGCGAGGAAACCAGCGAGCAGCTCGATATCGTGCCGATCCAGATCCGTGTGCTCAAGCATGTGCGCAAGGTCTACGGTTGCCGTGGTTGTGAAACGGCGCCGGTCACCGCCGACAAGCCGGCCCAGTTGATCGAAAAAAGCATGGCCAGCCCCAGCGTGCTGGCCATGCTGCTGACCACCAAGTACGTCGATGGCTTGCCGCTACACCGTTTTGAAAGCGTGCTGTCCCGGCACGGCATCGAAATCCCTCGACAAACCCTGGCCCGCTGGGTGATCCAGTGCAGCGAACACTTCCAGCCGTTGTTGAACCTGATGCGTGAGCGGTTGTTGGAAAGCCCCGTGATTCACTGCGATGAAACGCGGGTGCAGGTGCTCAAGGAACCGGATCGTGACCCGACCAGCCAGTCCTGGATGTGGGTTCAGGCCAGTGGGCCACCTGATCGACAAGTCGTGTTGTTCGACTACACCACCAGCCGTGCGCAGGAGGTGCCGTTGCGCCTGCTGGAGGGCTATCGAGGCTACGTGATGACCGATGATTACGCCGGTTACAACGCATTGGCGTTGCAGCCCGGCGCTGAACGGTTGGCGTGCATGGCGCATGCCCGGCGTAAGTTCGTCGAAGCGCAGAAAGTGCAGCCCAAAGGCAAGACAGGTCGTGCCGATGTGGCGCTATCGATGATCAACAAGCTGTATGGCATCAAGCGTGAACTCAAGGATGTCAGCGATGAGCAGCGGTTCATCGGTCGCCAGGAAAGAAGCTTACCGATCCTGGGCCAGTTGAAAAGCTGGCTGGACAAGACGCAGTCACAAGTCACACCGCAAAGTGTGCTGGGCAAGGCCGTGCACTATCTGACGAACAACTGGAGCCGGTTGGAGCGCTACGTCGAGGGCGGCCATTTACCGATCGACAATAACCTGGCAGAGCGTGCGATAAAGCCGTTTGTCATCGGGCGCAAGGCCTGGCTGTTCAGTGACACGCCCAATGGCGCCACGGCCAGTGCGCAGATCTACAGCTTGGTTGAGACCGCCAAGGTCAACGGCCAGGAGCCCTATACGTGGCTGCGCCACGTACTGGAGCGGTTGCCGCATGCCTCGTCGTTAGAGGACTACGAAGCGCTGCTGCCGTGGAACTGCTCGCCGGAAATGCCACGGTAAATCAAAGCTTCATCTGGCGGTAGGTGGGGTTCATGGAGCGCTTACGGTCATCAGCGACATGGAGCGCGATGACCTGCACCGCGAGGTCTACCGCCCCCTGAGCAAGCTCACCAGCTGCTTCGGTATGACGCCATGAGTCGCAAGGCCTGCCAGCTTGCCGAGACCTTGCCAGCAGACAAGCTATCGCAAGTGCCTAGCACCGGTAGCAGCGCAACTAACCCTCAATGGGCCAGGAACGCACGGGGCTCGTGACGGGCGTCGCGAGTCAGCGCAGCCAGCACCTGCAAGGGGTTCTGGCCCAGCTCGATCGCCAGGCCCAGGCGTATGCTGTCGATCACCCGCTGCAGGCGCACCGGGTCGTTGCGCTGGGCTCGGGTGATCAGGCGCTTGGCAACCACGCCTGCGTCATCGGAAAGGGTCAGCATGATGCTGCCGTCAAGGTTGGCAATGCTCAGGTTGACCCGGTATTCGGGGGCGAAAGCGGCGCTGATCTGCTCGAATGGATTGTTCATGCCAGAAGCCTGCAAAGGTGGACTGCAGAAATTGACCGGCCCGCACCCGGTTCGTTCAAGTAGGGCAATTGGCCATTAGCGCATCTACACTCCTTGCATCGCAGCCGCGACGCATGGCCAATGGCCGGCAAAGGAGTGCCCGTGCTTCCCTCATTCGCTGCCCGCCAGCGTGGCGCAATCGGCCTCATGGCCGTGGTTACGCTGGGCCTGGCGCTGTTGTTCATGCTGCTGGTGATCGACAGCGGCCGGTTGTACCTGGAGCAGCGCAAGCTGCAACGCATTGCCGACATGGCCGCGCTGGAGGCGGCCGGCCAGTATGCCGTTTGCACCGGCAGCGGGCCGCAGGCCACGGTGGTTGCCCGGGCGGCGGCCACCCGCAACGGCCATGCGCCCGGCAACCCGCTGGCGGCCAGCTGCGGCTACTTGCAGACCGGCGCCAACAGCCTGCGCACGTTCACCACGGACAACAACCGCACCGAGGCGATTCGGGTGGACGTGAGCAACACAGTCCCCACCAGCGTCGCGGCGGGGGTGTATAGCCTGGCACAGGGCACAGGGGTGCCGCTGACCACCACCTTGCACGCCCATGCGGTGGCTTCGTCGCCTGTTCCACCGCAGGCCATGCTGAGTATCCGAACCACCCTGGCCACCGTCGATTCGCGACAGTCGGTGTTGCTCAATGCCCTGCTTAGTGCCTTGGGCGGTAACGTGCAGCTTGATGTGGCCGGCTGGCAAGGCATTGCCAGCACCCAGCTCAACGTGCTGCGCTACCTGGACCAACTGGCCATCGACCTCAACCTCAAGGCCGGTGACTACCGGCAACTGCTCAGCGCCGATGCTACCGCTACGCAACTGCTGCAGGCGGCGGTGAAGGTACTGCAGCAGAGCGGCGCGGCCGCCAACGTGGTGACCAACCTGGGCAAGCTGGCACTGGGCGCCAGCAACAGCACCTTGCTGCAGCTGGGCGATTTGCTCGACATACAGAACGGCACCACGCAGGCCGGGCTGGATGCCAGTATCCAGTTGCTGCAACTGGTGCAGGGCGTTATCCAGCTGGCGGTCAGTGAAAGTGCGGCAACGGTGGACTTGCCGGTCAGCGTGCTGGGGCTGGTCAATGGCCGGGTCCGCCTGAAAGTGATCGAGCCGCAGCAGATTTCTGCGGTGGGTGACCCGCGCACCGATGAATTGCGGGTACATACCGCGCAGGTGCGGGCGATGATTTCGCTCGACCTGCCGCTGCTCGACTCGGTGTTCGGCTTGCTCAACGCGGTACTCGATCTGGTCGGGCCGATCACCAATGTGCTCAACAACCTGCTGAGCCTGAACCTCGCCAGTACCTTGCAATCGGTACTGTGTCTGGTCGGCGTGCCGTGCACTGTCACCGATATCATCCTGGTCCCGGACAAGCTGTCGCTGGATATCGGCCTTGAGGTGGCGGAAGCGACCACGCGCCTCGACCCGCAGGCCCCAGGCACCTTCAGTTGTTCACCCAAGCGCCTTGTCACGCAAGCGCAAAGCTCGGCGGCCAAGGTTGCGGTGGGGCGTTTCGAGTCCAGCAATGCGTTCTTCATGAGCGGCACCACGGTGGTCAAAGCATTGCCATTGGTGGACATCGGTACCAAGCGGTGTACCCGGTTGCTGGGCATTGGCACGTGCCAGGCGCGTGTTCCTTTTGCCGCTGGCGGGCTGGGCGTGCGCGTCAACAGCAAGGTTTTGGGCAGCGGGGCCGTCGAGCGCCCACTGGTGTTCCAGGCGCCCGACAGCGTGCCGCCCAACATCGGCCTCAGCCCTGCCTACCAGAGCATGCAAACCGCCAACAGCACGGTCGTCGGCAGCCTGGCCGAGACCTTGCAGGGCATACAGCTGGAAGCCTACAAACCCACCGTGAACAGCGGCCTCGGCGATGTGCTGGTGCTGGTTGGCAACGTGCTCGGCACGGTCAAAGGTATCGTCGAGCCCTTGATCAGGAACCTCCTCAGCCCGTTGCTCGACCCTTTGCTCAACGTGCTGCTCAAGGCCCTTGGCATCGACCTGGTCAACGCCGAGGTCGGCGCCAACCTCACCTGTGCCAACCGCGCTCAGTTGGCCTTGTAGATCGGCAACCACACTTCGAAGCAGGCGCCTTCGTTGCGGTTGTGCACCGCCAGCCTGCCGCCCATGGCATCGACGATGCCGTGGCTCACCGACAAACCGAGCCCGGTGCCGACCCCTGCTGGCTTGGTGGTGAAGAACGGCTCGAAAATGCGCTCGAGCAGGCGCGGGTCGATACCGCCGGCGTTATCTTCCACCAGCAGGCACAACTGCCCGTGCTCGATGCGTTGGCCTACGCGGATGTTTGGGTGGGTAACGCGCCGTTCCAGCAAGGCGTCCCGCGCATTGACCACCAGGTTGATCAGCACCTGCTCGAGCTGGTCCTGATGGCCAAGCACGTGCGGGCACTGCTCGGGCGCCTCGATGGCCAGCGTCACGCCTTTGCCGCACAAACCCTCGGCCAGCAGCCCCTGCGCACCGAGCACCGCCACCCAGGCGGCGAACACCTGCTGTTCCACCTCGGACCGCCGCCCATGGGTGCGCAAATGCTCGACCAGGCGAATGGCGCGCTCCAGCTGGTTGTCGATGCGCTGCAGCTTGCCTGTGAGGTACGGAACATCGGCGGCACCGCTTTCCAGGCGTTTCAGCCCGTTGACCACCGCCAGGCGCATGGTGGTCAACGGCTGGTTGATTTCATGCACCAGCCCCGTTGCCAGTTCGCCCAAGGTGGCCATCTTGGCTGCTTGCAGCAGTTGCTGCTGGCTATGGCGCACTGCCGTGTTGTCGCGGGCAACTGCCTGGATCTCCACCAGTTGCCCGTGCTCATCGAACAGGCCACGCTCGGCCCACACCCACCAGGCGTTGCGGCGCCCCGGTAATTGCAGGCAGACCTCGGCACTGCTCAACGGCTGCTGCGGGCTCAGCGTGGCGAGGCGCTGCACGAACGCCGTGCGTTGACTGTCGCTCATCCACTGGCCCAGGTTCATTGCGCCGAGCTGCTGTGGCGAGCACTCCAGCAGCTCGGCCAGCGGCCGATTGCCGAACAGCAATTGCAGCGCAGGCGTGTACCGGCAGATCAGCGCGGGCGAGTCTTCCACCAGCGCCCGGTAGCGCTCTTCGCTCTGGCGCACGCGTTCGGCAGCCTCGGTGGCCTCGCTGACATCCAGCCACAGGCCCACGACCTCGACCGGTTGCCCCAAGTCGTCACGTAGCAGGCGGGCCTCGTCCAGTATCCAGTGATAGCCGCCGCGCTCATCACGCAAGCGGTAGCGGCTGCGAACCTGGCCGTCGCGCAGTAGCGTGCGCGTACGTTCCAGCCATAGCGTGCGGTCGTCCGGGTGCACCGCCTGGCCGGGCTGCTGGGCCAATTCGCCGTCTTTGGGCCAGCCCAGTAGCGGTGTCAGGCTGGCGCTGAAAAAAACACTGTGCAGCGCCCCGTCGGCGTAGCGCTGGATGTAGATCACCGCTGGCGAGCTGGCGATCAGGTTTTCCAGCCGGGCGCGGGCCGCCCCGGCCTGTAGCTCCTGGGCTTTCAAGGCGCTGATATCGAGCACGAAGCCCTGAACCTGGCGCCCCCGCAGCTGGCCGACCCACTGCAGCCAGCGTGGGCCCGCCAGGTCGTCGGCGGGCAACAGGCGCAGGTTCAGGTTCAAGGCGATGCCGTCGCGCAGTTGCGCCAGCGCCATGCGTGCAGCTTCGCGGTCGGCCGGGTGCAAACGGCCGAACCATTGTTCGCAGCTGGCATCCCGCGGCAGGCCCAGGCGTGATGCCAGGGCCGGGTCGAATGCCAGCGGCCCCTGCAAGGGCCATGACCACCAGCCAGCGCCCAGTTGCTGCTGCAGTTCATTCAGGTGGCAGGCGCGCTGCTGCAGCTGCTGCTGGCGCAGGCGGCTGAGCAGCGGTTCGACCAGCGCGGGCAGCAGGGTAGCCTGCGCTTGGGGTGTGGGTGGCCTTGGTGCCCCGGCACACAGTAACCAGGCCTGAACACAATGGCCGTGCTGGTAGGGCAGGGCGACCAGCGGCAGGCCGGCAGCCGACGACTGCAGCAGCGGGTGCTCGGCCGCCAGCTGCCGAGCGGCGGCTGGCAACGTATGCAGCCAGGCACGCAGGCGCTCGTCGTCGGCCCAGGGCCAAACGGCATCACTGCTGGCGTAGCTGTACCAGCCGCTGTCACCTGGCAGCAGCAGGCGCAGGGCCCCCGCCTGCCAGTACTCGGCCAAGTGTTGCAGTTGAGCGGTTGTGGTCGGCAGCAGGTGCTGTTCGTCGCAGTCACGCATGGCGCGGCCAAGCGCCAAGGCCAGGTGGTGCTGCGCCAGGTCATGGGCGTGTTTTTCGCGCTCACCCAGCAGGTCGCCGATATCGAACACCTGCAGCAGCCACCCGACAGCCTGGCGCAGGAGCCAGCCGCGCGTGTGCAGGGCAGTGCCATGCACGGTCACGAAGTCCAGGTCCAGCGGCTGCCCCTGCCAGTCCGCCGGGGCGCCTTCGAGTACCAGCCAGCTATGCCGTTGCAGGTAGTCATGCACCCGCGCGGCGTGGTGCGGGCTTGCCGGCAGCAGCGTGCGCAGCGGCCCGGCCAGGCGCAGCACGTGGCCTTGATCATCCAGCCACAATTGCAACCCGGTGGCTGGAGGGTGCTGTTCTGCCGGCAGCGGGGCCTGGCCGCCGAGCCAGCGTTCGAACAGGCCGTTCACAGTTGCAGGCTCGCTTCGGCACGCAGCCGGTCGGGTAGGCGCGGTACCTCGCCAATCAACGGCAGCACCAGCATGGGCAGCACATGGGTGAGTTTTGCCTTGGGATAATCGATGGCTACCGTCAGCAGCTTGTCGGTGCCCAAGGTAACCTGTGCGTCGCTGGCCGGCTGGAAGTCGAAGGCAGCAGGCAGCCACTGCAACTGCTGGCTGATGACCTGGCGGGCCAGGTTCTGCACATCGTTGGTGTAGCTGGGGCTGTCCGGGTCCAGCGCCACGCACCGGCGCACCGCCTCGGCGCTGGCCTGGTTGAACGATTGCAGCATGAGCATGGGCAGGGAATAGCTGACAAGGCCGTAGAACACGGCGAAGAAGATCATGAACACCGCGGCGAACTCGATGGCTGCCGCACCGTGCTGCCGTTTTGCCGGGCCTGCTTTCATGATTGCGTCTACCCTGACCATGTGTCCTGAACAACAGCATAGAACCGATCGACGAACAGGGATGGCCAATTGCCCATGCACAGCCTTGCATTGCTGGTGTGGCTAGCGCTGTGCGCCGGGCAGGATGCCCGCGAACGGCAGATAGCCAATGTACTGACGCTGGGTGCCGCAACCCTTGCGCTGGCCTGGTTGCTGGCCACAGGGCGCAGTTGGCTCGGTGCCCAGGGCAGTGATGCGGCGCTGGCGTTGTTCATCGTGCTGCTGCTCACGCTGCCGGGCTACGCGCTGGGGCAGTTCGGGGCCGGTGACGTCAAGCTGCTCGGTGCGTTGGCGCTGGCCAGCAGCGTTGCCCATGTGCTGGTCACTTTCATTGCTGCGGGTGTGGTGCTGGTGGCCTGGCAGCTGGTCCGCCGAGGTGCGCGACAGCCGCGGCAAAAAAGGCCGTTCGCGCCCTGTCTGCTGGCAGGCCTTGCCGTCTCACTGGCCTGCCTGGGCTGAGCGTTGACGGCACGGCAAGCCCCCGCTAATTGTTGCGCTCGGTCATCTTGGTCCAGCGGTAGAAGTCGGGGATCTCGTACTTGTAGGTATCCAGCCAGCGCTGCATGGACTGGTCGCGTTCACGCGCCGTTTGTACCTGCAGGTGGCGCGAGGCCTGTGCGCCGCTGGACTGCACACGCAGCAGCCGCTCGGTGGCCGTTTCGTCCTGAGGGCTCGGGCGCGGGTATTGCTCGGCGTGCAGCGCCGCGCTACCCATGCAGCAGGCCAGCATCATCACGTACCTGATCATGTTCACCTCCCAGTTTCAATTGACCATCGGCTGCGATGCCTGGGCCGAGGCGACCGGGCCTCGGCCACCGGCCTTGATCTGCCCGGCCCGCGCCTTGGCCGCGGCAAACTGCCGGGGCTCAAGCTGCAAGCGGTCGACCAGGTCGGTCGCCTGTTGCCAGTTGTCCTGGAGCAGCGCCAAGGTCACCAGATTGATTGCAGGCAGGGGGTTGTCGTCTTTCAGCTCGATGGCCGTCAGCAACTCGAAGCGAGCCTGCTCATAGCGCCCCAGGTTCATCAGGACCACGCCCAGGTCATTGCGTACGCGTTCATCGGTAGGCGCCAGGCGTACAGCACGCTGCAGGTTCTGCAAGGCCTGGATGTCGTCGCCACGTGCCGCGGCCAGTTGGCCCAGGCCATGCTCGCCTTCGGCAGCCAGGCAGCCGCCCAGCAGGCTGCGGTACAAGGGTTCGGCCTCGCCAAGGCCAAGCAGCCGGGACACTTTGGCCTTGCGCAGGCGCACCTGGTCGAGGGTATCCGGCAGTTGCTGCAGGTGCGCAAGGCTGGCATGCGGGCGGCCGTCATTGAGCATCTCGTCCGCCAGGTTCAGGGCCAGTTGCTGGTCGGCGTCCGGCTTGCTGCAACCGGCGGCAGTGAACAACGAGCGCAGGCCTTGCGGCTGTTGCCCGGCGCAGCCACTCAGCAACACCAGGCATGCGCACAACACGACTGTCTTCATCCCGCTTTCCTCAGGGGCTCAACGCCCGCGCCAATGCAGAGAAGCCTGGCCCGGCAAGCACGATCAGCAGGGCCGGGAACAGGAATACCATCATTACCGCCGACATTTTTGCCGACATCATCGACACCCGTTCTTGCAGGCGGGTCAGGCGGCGGTCATCGAGCAAGGCTTTCAGGGCCAGCAACGACTTCATTGCGCCGCTGCCCTGGGCCAGCAACTGGCGCAGGATCACGCAGGTGTCGGTGAATTCGTCCACCGCCAGTACCTGTGCGGCCTTGTCCAGCTCCGGGCCCAGCCCCAGCCCCGAATCCACCCGCTGCAGTACCTGGCGCAGTTCTTCGCTGATGTTCGGGATCAGCGTTCGCCCTTCCTGGCTCAGCAGGCGCAGTGCCTGCTCGACCGTCAGCCCGGTTTCGAACAGGATTCGCAGCATGGGGATCATCAGGCCAACCTCTGCGGCAATGCGCTGCTGGCGCCGGGCGGCAGCCAGGGCCAGCAGGCGCTTGGGCAGCAGGTAAGCGGCGCCCAGGGCACACAATGGCCAGACCACCCAATGGGCGGCGGCAGCGCCTTTGAAGCCTTGCTGCAATAGCAGCGTCAGTACCACCGCCAGCAGTGGCAGGCCCAGTTGCACGGCGGCGAACAGCGCGCGCTGGCGGCTGCGACGCCAGCCGATGCGCTCGAGCAGGGCCTGGCTTTCACCGTCGAACTTCTGCAGCCGCTGCCCCCAGGGGCTTCTGCCCAGCCAGTGCAGCCAGCCCTCCAGGCGCTCGGCACGGGCCAGGCGCCCCTGTAGCCTTCGCGCCACCAGCACCCGGGCCCGCCATTGGCGAATGGCCTGCTGGGCAAACAGGCCGGCGGCGATCAGCAGGCACAGGGCGCAGATCAGCATGGCCATGTTCACAAGCTCCTCATCATGCGCCACAACACCAGGCAGCCGAGTACCTGCAAGGCGAAGGCCAGCAACAGCATCAGTTGGCCGCTGCTGTCACGCCACATGGCCAGCAGGTAGTGGGGGTTGGCCAGCAGGAAGTAACCGACCATCGCCAGTGGCAACGCCCCGAGAATGATGGCCGTGATGCGCGTTTCGCCGGTCATGGCCTTGAGCTGGCGTGCCCCTTGCTCGCGCTCGCGGATCAGCTTGATGAGGTTCTCCATCAGTTCGCTGGCGTTGCCGCCATGGCGCTGGTTGATGCGCAAGCCCAGGGCGAACAGCCGCAATTCGTCTTGCTGGTGCAACTCGGCCAGTTCGGTCATAGCGTCCTCCAGCGGCACGCCCAGTTGCACATTGCGCCGGACCCTCGCCAGCGTAGTGCGCAATGGCTCGCGGCTGCTGTCGATAGCGCCCAGTACCGCATCATTGAGCGTGCGCCCGGCCTTGAGGCTGCGCACGCTGTAGTCCAGCAGGCCGGGCAGTTGCTCGACCACGTGCCGCATGTGCCGACGGCTCTGCCAGCTGATGAGCAGGTAGGCAATGGCCGGCAGACCGGTCAGCAGCATCAGCGCAGCGACCCAGCCAAGCGCGACCAGCGCCAACAGCGCCAGCCCCAGCCAGGCCAGCAGCCAGCGCTGGGGGTGCAGCTCGACAGTCGTCAAGCCGGCACGTTGCAGCAGCGGGTCGAGCCAGCTGCGCCGTGCCGTACCATTGCGCACAATGCTGAACGCGCGCCCGAGGCGTTGCAAGATGCGCTCTTCGTGCCGCTTGTACAGGCCGCGGCGCAACAGCAGCAGGGCCAGGCCCAGCAACAGCGGGCACAGCGCCAGCAGCAGCGGGCCGGTCACAGCAGGCCCTCTGCCTTGAGCTTGCTGCCGGCCGGGTGGAGCGCCTCGCGCAGGAAGCTGTCACCGCCCCGGCGGTCCAGGCGGAACAAGGTGTTGGTGACATACACCTCATCGCGCACGCCAACCACCTCCAGCACTTCGCTGACGCAGCGTCGGCCATCGGGCAGGCGGGTCAGCTGGATCACCACGTCCAGCGCTGCACAGACCATTTGCCGCAAGGTCTTTTCGGCAACTTGCCGGCCACTCAGGCCGACCAGTGTCTCCAGGCGCAAGAGTGCGTCCGCTGCGCTGTTGGCGTGAACGGTACTCATCGAGCCATCATGGCCCGTGTTCATCGCGGTCAGCACATCGAGCACTTCGCTGCCGCGGATTTCGCCGAGGATAATGCGGTCCGGGCGCATGCGCAGGGCGTTGCGGATCAGCTCGCTGGCCTTGATCTCACCGTGCCCTTCGGCATTGGGCGGGCGGGTTTCCAGGCGCACCACGTGGGGGTGGTGCAGTTGCAGTTCGGCAACGTCTTCGATGGTGACCAGGCGCTCGCGAGGGGCGATCATCTGGCTGAGGATGTTCAGCAGGGTGGTCTTGCCGGTGCCGGTGCCGCCGCTGACCAGAATGTTGCAGCGCTTGCCCACGGCGCGTTCAAAAAAGTCGAAGATAGGCTGGTCGATAGCGCGGGTGGCCAGCAGGTCGGCACTCTTGAGCATGTCCTGGCGGAATTTGCGGATCGACAGGCACGGGCCGTCCAGCGCCACGGGCGGAATGATCGCATTGACCCGGCTGCCGTCGGGCATGCGGGCGTCGACCATGGGCGAGGACTCGTCCAGGCGTCGCCCGAGCGGGGCGAGGATGCGTTGCATCACCCGCTCTACATGGTGGGCGTCGATGAACCGCAGGTCGGTCTGCTGCAACAGGCCGGCCCGCTCGACGAACACCCGATGGGGGCCATTGACCAGAATTTCGGTGACGCTGGGGTCACGCAGCAATACTTCCAGCGGGCCGAAGCCGGTCAACTCGTCCACCAGCTCTTCGGCCAGCCGCTCCATTTCATACCGCGACAGCGCCAGGCGCAGGCGCGCAACGTAGTCACCAACCTGCTCCAGCACGAACTGGGTCAGCGCCGGCCGTGCGCCCTCCAGCAGGTTGCGGCCGCTGTCCTCGATGGCATCGATGGCAAAGCGGTGCAGTGCGCGCTTGAGCGCGTAGGGGTCGCCCGCGGCCGGTTGCGGGCCACCAAACGGTTGATCGTTGTTCATTTGCTGCCCCAAAGCCGGCGCAGCCAGGTGACGGCCGGCGGTGCGAGGTTTTCCGAGCGCCGGGCCAGGCGTTCGCCCAGGCTGCGCAAGGCTTGCGTAAGCGGCTCACGGGGGGCCAGTTCGAACAGGCTCAGGCCCTGGTTTTTCACGTTCAGGCGCACTTCAGGGCTGTAGGGCAGGGCCCTGAGCAAAGGCAGCGCGTAGCGCTTGGCCAAGGTGTCGGCGTCGGGGGCCACGTTGCTCAGGTAGCGGTCCACCAACAGGCTGGCGTGTTCCAGCTTGATGCCATGATCACGCCACAGGTCGAGCACCTCCAGGTTGCGCCGGCACTCGAGAATGTTCTGGTCGGTGTAGATGATCAGTTTGTCGCAGTGGCTGACCAACGTGCGCAGGGCTTCGCTGTCGGCATGCCCGGCGAGGTTGACGACGATGTGCTGGAAGTGCTGGCGCAGGGCGCTGAGCAGCATGTACAACTCGGCAGCGCTGGTGTGTTGCAGTGGCTCATCGGTTTCGGCATAGGTCAGCAGGCGCAGGCCCGTGTTGTCGCGGGTGAATGCGCTGTCGATCAGTGTGGTGTCGAGGCGGCGCAGGTGGCGCAGGGCGTCACCGAAGTAGAACGATGCCTCCAGGCCCAGCAGTGCCAGGCTGTCGCCACGCGGCAGGCCCAGGTCCAGCAGCAGGGTTTGCTGGCCGCTCTGCTGCACCACACGGGCAAGGTGGGTAGTGAGCAATGCGCCGTCGGCACCGCTTTGCACCCCGAACAGCACCGTCAGCCCGCCCAGGCTGGGGTTGCTGGCCACCGCCGGCATGCGTTTGCCCAGGCGCCGCACCAGCCCGGCCACTTCGCTGGCGCGCGAGCCATAGGCGACGAAGTCGCGGGCGCCAGCGCGCATGGCATGCAGCACCAGCTGGTTATCCAGGCCATCGCCGAGGGCGACGATCGCCAGCATTGGCTTGGCCTCCAGCACGCCCTCGATCAAGGCGCACTGGTTGATCAGTTGCTCGCGGTCCAGGCCGATGAACATCAGGTTGCTGAAGGTGGCATTGACCAGGGCCAGCAGCTCGTCGAGGCTGCCACCGTTGGCGCCGATCACCTGGCCTTGCGGTGCCAAGGCGCCCTGCAGCCAGTGCAGGTCCTCTTCGGTGCGGGTGATGGCGAGGAAGGTCGGGTTCAGGCTCTCGTTCATTGCGACAGCCCGCCCTTGCCATCGAAGTTTCCGTTCTCCAGGAAGAACAGGCGGCCCCAGCTGGGGTCGTAGTTGCGCAGGTGCTCGCCCGGCAAGGGCGGCAGCTTTGCATTGACCGCCAAGGGTTGCACCAGGTGCGGGGTGACGATCATCAGCAGTTCGGTTTCGTCGCGTGTGAGGTTGGACTGTCGGAACAAAGCTCCGAGTATGGGAAGATTGCCCAGGCCAGGCAGTTTATTCACCTTGGATAGCGTGCTTTTGCTGACCAAACCGCTGATGATGAAGCTTTCTCCATCCGCCAAGGCGATACTGGTATCGGTCCGTCTGACTGTTAACGCTGGTACTTCAGTGCCTGCAATCGTCACTGCGTTTGTGTAATCCAGCTCGCTGACTTCGGGAGCAACCTTGAGGGTAATTCGGCCTTCATTGACAATGGTCGGAGTCAGCGCAAGGCGTATACCAAATTCTTTGTATTCAATGGATACGTTGTCGCTGCCTGCACTGGGCACTGGGATCGGAATTTCACCGCCCGCTAGGAAACTTGCGGTTTGGCCGCTTAGGACGGTGAGGCTCGGGCGTGCGAGGGTATATGCAAAGCCACTGGTTTCCAGTGCGTTGATCATGGCCAAGAAGCGGCTGCTGCCGCCACCCCACACGAAGTTGAAAACGTTTTCCCCAAGGGGGATCTGAGGCGCGGCAACCGGTACTGATCCGGGAGACACGGTCGAATTGGGCACCGTACCAGGCGAGCCAATCAGGCTATTGTTCGACCCCTTGAAAAACAGCCGTGCCCCTGCCTCCTTGTATTTGCTGCGGCGCACTTCGACAAACCGGATATCGGCTTGCACCTGGCTGGGCAGTTGCGTGTCCTGCGACGGCAGGAAGCTGTCCTGGGCCATATCGGCGCTGGCCCGCCCGCGGACGAACACCATCGCCTTGTGCGGTGACGGCGTGCAGGCTGTCCACACCATCAGGCTGGTATTGCCCTGGCCCACCGCGGTAATCACCACCCCGCGCTCACCGCTGGCCTGGACATCGGCCACCTTCGGCTCGCCGACCGCAACCCGCTCGATCGCCACCGGCAAGCGCAGCTCCTGCTGCAGGCCCTGGTCGATCTCGATGATCGCAGGCAGTTGGCCGAACGCTTCGCAGCCTTTGGGTGCCGCCTGCGCCTGGGGCAACAGCGCGGCCAGCAGCCCGGTCCAACATGCTTGTCTGAAGAAGGAACTTCGCATCACTGCATCCTTGCCGGTTCAGGGGTTCTTGGCGTTTGCTTCAGCCGTGGCGCCACGGATGATGTGCATGGCGGGCGCGGCGTGGCTGGGCGCCGGGCTCGCCACACTGGCCACCGGCGCCTGGGCCAGCTGGCTGAAGCGGTAGAGCGCGCGGTTGGCGGCCTCCACCTGAGGTATCGCATCGGCCTCGCTCCAGTAGCGCGCCAGGCGCTGTTCATCGGCGCTGCGCACTGCCAGGCGCAAGGTGCCGGCCTGGGCGGCCAGCATCAAGCGGCTGGCCATGGCTTCGGGCACGGCCACTGCCACCGTGCGGGTGCCCGCGCCGTTGCCCAGCCCGCTCTGGTCGCGGCGGGCCTTTTGCTCCTCGGGGCTCTGCGCCGGGCGGCCATCGTTGGCCAACCCCGTTTGCTCGCCGACGCTCAGCACACGCAGGGCCGGCAGTACCACCTGGGCCGAGGCTTGCGGGTTGTTGGGCTCTTCGCGCAGGAACAGCAGCACGTCAACGTAGTCACCCGGGCGCAGTTGGCCAGCGGCACCGACCACTTCATCCACGCCCAGTGCCACCGCCCGCTCGTGCGCGCGGATCATCCGTGCCAGCGGCCCGCCGGCCTGAAAGCTGGCTTCTTCCAGCCAGGTGCCTGCCGCCAGGGGCCGGGCGCTGCTGCGGCCGATCACCTGGGCGACCTGTTGATAAGCACCGGCGGGGGCGACCTGCAGGCGCTCAACCAGCACATCGTCTTCAGTGAGTGGGGTATTGGCTGGCACGGCCTTGCGCAGCACGACCACCGCCGTGCGCGGCGCTTCCACTGGCGCGCTGGGCGCTGGCGCTGTGGCCACGCTCGGCGGTGCAACGGTAGGCGCGGGGGCGACAGGGACGGCCGGCGGGCGGCTGAGCACCACGCCCCAGTAGCCTGCCAACAGCGCCGCCAGCAAGAAAAACGCGGCCAGGAATAGGGTCAAGCGGCTGCTCATCTCGGCCTCCCTGCACGCGTTGGATGATGGCGAAAAGTCACTATTTCGCTATAGCAAGTTAGCGCAGCCATCGCCATTTGCCATGAGCCCGGGCAGTTTTTTTCAGGGTGCGGAGCAGGTCGCGTGAAAACAAAGAGTTAGCGAGTGGCGGGTGGTTAACCTAGGCGGGCTAATACTTTCTGAATAACCCTTTAATACATTTGCAGTTCGCACCGGGTTGGCAATTCTTTGATGGCAGATGGGTGTCATTTTGATACCACCGCCGCCGGCAGCCATGCCGCAAGGAGCTGAAGCATGAAACTGTTCATTCTGCACTGCATGAATTTCCTGCATCGCAAGGACGGTGCATCCGGTATCGAATACGCCGTCATCGCAACCATGGTTGCAGTGGTGCTGGCGGGTTTCGTTCCAGAAATAGCCAGTGCTGTCAAAGGAACGTTCACCACCATAAAAGATGCGCTTTGATATCTGGAAGGGAGCCAGCGGCATGCAGAACGCTTGCGCGCGTCAGCAGATCCTCCTGGTGGATGACGAGCAGGACGTTCTGCTGGAATTGGCGGAGCTGCTCGAAAACGAAGGCTTCGCCTGCCTGACCGCCACCTCGGTGAAGGCGGCCTTGCACCAGCTGACCTGTCACCCGGACGTAGCCTTGGTGATCACTGATGTGCGCATGCCGGGCGAAAGTGGCATCGGGTTGATCAAGCGCCTGCGCGAGCACACTGCCCGCCTGCATTTGCCGGTGATCGTCATGTCGGCACAAGCCGATCTGGATGACGTCAGCGAACTGGTGCAATTGCAGGTACTGGACTTCTTCCGCAAGCCGATCTACCAGGCCCGTTTGCTGGAAACCCTGGACAACCTGTTCCCCGTATCACGCCTGCGCGTCGTCAATTGAATTGACCCGGGCGGGAACGAAAACGCCCGGCACTTGGCCGGGCGTTTCGGTTGGTGCGATCAGGCGTCGGGGTCACTCAGCTCCAGGGCGCCGCGCTTGCTGCGCAGCTTGCCGTAGAAGTGCTCCAGCGCGTGGTTCAGCTTGGTGGCGGCACCATCCACTGCCTGGTCCAGCGAAGCGGCAGTGTGGGTCACGGAAATCGGTTGGTGGCCTTTGGGGCGAGCCTCCATCTGGCAGCGTTTGTCATGCGGTCCGGGCTTGGCGCCATTTTCGTCGCGCAGGTGCACCTCGATGCGGGTGAGGTCGTCCTCGTAACGTTCAAGTGAGCTTTCCAGTGTACTGCGGACCCACTGGTCGAGCCGGGCGTTGCCTTCGAAATGGTTGCTGCTGTTGACCTGGATTTGCATGATTCAATCCTTATTCAGCTTGCTCGCATGGAGGCGCGGCCAGGTCCTTGAGACCGTTGGAAATTCTGCGCCTCTTGACTCTAAGGTCAGGCAACCGCCGGATGAATTCAAGCCCTTTCGGAAAATAAATTTCTTGTTGCATATCTGCGCGCACCGGCAGCTTGTCGTTGAAGCTTTGCTTATGAGAATTGAAATCATTAGTATTGCAGCCCCGAACACGCCCGGACCTTCGCCATGACGCGCAAAACCGCCGGCCTTCCGCTCAGCTACCGCCTGGCCGTGGCCTCACGCAGCCTGGCTGCGCTGCTGGGCGGCTATTTGCTGGCGTCTGCGGCCAGCGTCTGCATCGCCGTGGTGGCACCGTTGCCCAAGGTCGACGCCACGCTGATCGGCCTGATGCTCTCGTTCGTTTTCTACCTGCTGGCGTTCATCTGGTGCTTCGCCTGCCGCAGTGCCTGGCGCGCGTGGCTGGGCGTGCTGGCGCCAAGCCTGCTGCTTGGCGTGATCAGTGGTATTGCCTACTGGATGAAAACCGCATGAAAGACGGCTTCCGCCAGGCCATGGCCTGGCTGCATACCTGGACCGGCCTGATCTTCGGCTGGCTGTTGTTCGCCATTTTCCTTACCGGCACGCTGTCGTATTTCAAGGAAGAGATCAGCCAGTGGTCGCAGCCTGAAGTGCGCAGCCATGCACTGGACCCGGCCCATAGCCTAGCCCTGGCACAGCGTTACCTGCAGGACAATGCCGGGCATTCGGGCACCTGGTTCATCCGCTTGCCCAACGCCCGCGAAGCGGGCTTGAGCGTGGGCTATCGCGACCCCAACGGCGGGCCGCGCGGCTTTGTCAGCAAGACCCTCGATACCCAGACCGGGCAACCGGTAGAGGCACGCGACAGCCGCGGCGGCGAGTTCTTCTACCGCTTCCACTTCCAGCTGCAGATGCCGTACCCCTATGGCCGCTGGCTGTCGACCTTCTGCGCCTTCATCATGCTGCTGGGGCTGGTCACCGGCATCATTACCCACAAGAAGCTCTTCAAGGAGTTCTTCACCTTCCGCCCCGGCAAGGGCCAGCGCTCGTGGCTGGATGGGCACAACGCGATCGGCGTGCTGGTGCTGCCGTTCCACCTGATGATCAGCTACAGCAGCCTGGTGCTGTTCATGTACATGGTGATGCCGGCGGGGATCATGGCCAGCTATGGCAACGACACCGGCAAGTACTTCAATGACCTGTTCGGGCGCAACGATGCACCCAAGGCGGCCCAGGTGGCCACGCCGCTGGTCGCGCTGCCCAGCCTGTATGCCAAGGTGCAGGCGCTGCAACCCGAGGCACGCATTGGCAACATCCAGGTGCAGAACCCGGGCGACCGCAATGCCCGTGTCACCTTCACCCAATCGGCGGCCGACCATGTGGCCTACCGGCGTAGCGCCAACTGGACGTTCGATGGCGCCAGCGGCACGCTGCTGAGCCAGGGCAAGCCGGAGAGCGGGGCCATGATGACGTCCTTCAGCTTTGCCGGCCTGCACATGGGCAACTTTGCCGGGCCCTGGCTGCGCTGGTTGTATTTCTGCTTTGGCATTGCCGGTACTGCGGTGATTGGCACAGGGCTGGTGATGTGGCTGGGCAAGCGCCAGCTCAAACATGCCCAGCGCGCGCACATGCCCGGCGAGCTGCGCCTGGTCGAGGTGCTCAATATCGCCAGCATGAGCGGCCTGCTGCTGGCAGTGGCGGGCTTCTTCTGGGCCAACCGGCTGATCCCGGCCGCTGCCGCCGGCCGTGCCGATTGGGAGGTGAATGTCTTCTTCATCGTCTGGGGCCTGTCCCTGGCCCACGCCGTACTGCGCAGTGGGCGCCGGGCCTGGGGCGAGCAGCTGGCGCTGGGCGCATTGGCCTTCGCCTTGCTGCCACTGCTCAATGGGCTGACCACCGACCGTGGCCTGAACCATTCGCTGGCGGCAGGTGACTGGGCCATGGCAGGCCTGGACCTGACCGCGCTGGGCACCGGGCTGTTCCTGGGCTGGCTGGCCGGCAAGATGCTGCGCAGCCCCGCGCCGCTGGCCAAACGCGCGCCGCGGGTGGCAGACAAGCCGCGCGCCGAAGCGGCGCAGGCACGCTGATGCTGGGGAACGCATTGCTCGCCTACGCAGGCTTCGTTGCCTTGTGCCTGGCCATGGACAAACATTTTACCGGCCTGCTCGGGCGCAAGCCGCACCCAGGCCAACTGCGCCTGTTGCGCGTGGCGGGCTGGTCGTTGCTGGTGCTGTCGCTGGCGTTCAGTGTGCACCTGCGTGGCTGGGCCCATGGCCTGGTGGAGTGGGCGGCGGTGATGATGGCGGCGGTCACCGTGTGGGTCTTCGCCCTGCCGTACCAGCCGCGGCTGTTGCTGGGCCTGGCTGCCGGCAGTGTGCTGCTGGGCCCGGTGCTCGCCCTTTTTGCGGTGTGACAGCATGAGCGAGCAGGGCGATACCCTCGGGCCGGATGCCGACAGCGCAGGCGGGCGTGCGCGTTTTGTCCAGGTGTTCCAGGCCCAGCGTGCACGCATGGAGGCACTGGTCAGCCGGCGCGTGGGTTGCCGCGCCACGGCGTCGGACCTGGTCCAGGAGTTGTTCCTGCGCTTCTGGCGTCGCCCCGAGGTGAAAGTCGAGGCGCTGGATACTTACCTGCTGCGCTGTGCCGGCAACCTGGCCATCGACCACCTGCGCAGTGAGGGCAGCCGCGAACGCATTGCCGAAGCCGCGCTGGCGGTGGATGAGGCGAGCATGGCGCATGCGCCGGAGCAGGCCGTGGAAGTGGACCATGACCTGCAGCGTATCGAGGCTGCCTTGCGCGCCTTGCCCGAGCGCACCCGGCAGATCTTCCTGCTCAACCGCATTCACGGCTGCAAGTACGGCGAGATCGCCAAGGCCATGCAGCTGTCCCAGAGCGCGGTGGAAAAGCATATGATGCGCGCCCTGGAAGCGTGCAAGGCGAGTGTTGCCGAGCCCGCGTCCACCCCGCGCCGGCCTGGGAGCGCCTGCCGATGAGTTCTATACCGCCGATTACCGAGGCGCAGGCGCAGGCCGCGTTGCGCTGGCTCAGCCGCATCAGCGAGCAACCTGCAGTGGCCCAGGGGGCCTCGTTCAAGCGCTGGCTGCTGGCCGAGCCCGGGCACCGCGCCGCGTACGAACAGGCCCAGGCGCTGTGGCGCAACAGTGGTGTGGCGGCGTCGCGGCTGGCTGCCGAAGAGCATGCCAGCCTGCAGCCCTACCTGGCCGCCATGGCTCGCCCGGCTGCCAGGCGCCCCGGCCGCGCGCGCCTGGCGGCAATCGGGCTGGCGGCCTGCCTGGTGCTGGCCATTGGGGGCGCCGGGGGCTGGCACCCAGGCTACTGGCTGCAGGACCTGCAGGCCGACTACAGCAGTACCGGGCAGATTCGCCAGGTTACCCTGCAGGACAACTCGCAGGTGACCCTGGATGCGGGCAGTGCAATTGAGGTCGATTTTGCCCATGGCCAGCGTCGCGTGCGCCTGCTGCATGGCGCGGCGTTCTTCCAGGTCACGCATACCGGCGAGCCCTTCCTGGTCGAAGCCAACGGCGGTGAAGTGCGGGTACTCGGTACCCAGTTCGAGGTGCGTGAGCAGGGGGACGGCACGCAGGTCACGGTGCGCAGCGGGCGGGTGGCGGTGAGCCCGGCCGCGGGGGCCGCGGCCAGGGAGCTGACGGCCAACCAGCAGGTGAGCTACGGCGCCGGCCGGGCCGGCGCAACCCTGGCGGTGGACAGCGACAACCGCCTGGCCTGGCGCCAGGGCTGGCTGAATTACTACCAGGTGCCGTTGGCGCAGGTGATCGAAGACCTGGGGCGCTACTACCCAGGGCGGATCCTGTTGCTGGATGAGGAACTCGGGCAGCGTAAGGTCAGTGGCAGCTTCCCCTTGGCCGAGCCGCTGCTGGCACTGGATTCGATGAGCAGGGTGATGGGCTTTTCACGGCAGACCGTGCTGGGCCGTTTGACGCTGATCCGCTAGCCCCTGTATCGGCCGCCGTTGGCGCCTGCCGTGGAAGCGGGTTTGCCCGCGAACCGGCAGCACCGGGAAAATATTTTCAAAAGCGCATGAGGTAACCGACCGTGGCATCCGTGTAATGAGTGGAAGTGCGATTCATTCGTACTCATATTCCTCTCACAGGTCAGCGTCCATGAAGTTCTCCCCGCGTTGCGTCCCCCTCTGGTTCGGCCTTGCCATGCTCCCGACCGTTGCCGTGGCTCTCCAGGCCAGCGCTGCCGAGCAACAGCAGGCCTACGCCTTCGCCCAGCCGGCGCAACCGCTGGCCCAGGCCCTCAGCGCCTTCAGCCGGACCACGGGCCAAAGCGTGGTCTACACCGTAGCGTTGCCCGGGGTGCAGGCGCCGGCGCTGACCGGCACCTACAGTGCCGAACAGGCGCTGCAACAGCTGCTGGCAAGCAGCGGGCTGACCTGGCGGCGCCTGGACGCGCGGACCCTTACCCTGGACGCGCTGGATACTACCGGTGCCCTCAACCTGCAGGCCACCACGGTGACCTCGCTACGGGACGACTACAGCTACCAACCCCCAGCCACGGCGTCGATCATGCGTGGCCAGGGCGCCAACCAGGACATTCCCCAGGCGATCAACGTGGTCCCGGCGCAGGTCATCCGTGACCAGGCGCCGCGCAACCTTGACGATGCCCTGGCCAACGTCAGCGGCATTACCCAGGGCAACAACTTCGGCGGCACCTCCGACACGGTGATGAAGCGCGGCTTCGGCGACAACCGCGACGGCTCGATCATGCGCGATGGCATGCCCATCGTGCAGGGCCGCAGCCTCAATGCCAGCACCGAACGGGTCGAAGTGCTGAAGGGGCCGGCCTCGCTGCTGTACGGTATCCAGGACCCGGGCGGGGTCATCAACGTGGTCAGCAAGCGCCCCCAACTCGAGCAGTACAATGCCCTGAACCTGCGGGGTTCCACCTACGGCAGCGGCAAGAACGGCAGCGGCGGAGGCTTCGACAGCACCGGCGCGCTGGGCGACAGCAACTTTGCCTACCGCATGATCGTCGACCACGAAGACGAAGATTACTGGCGCAACTTCGGGGTGCATCGTGAATCGCTGGTCGCGCCGTCGCTGGCCTGGCTGGGCGAAGACACCCAGGTGGTGCTGGCCTACGAGCACCGCGAGTTTCTCTCGCCGTTCGATCGGGGCACGGCCTTTGGCAGCAATGGCCACCCGCTGGACATTCCCGCCACCCGGCGCCTGGACGAGCCCTTCAACGACATGGAAGGGCGCTCGGACCTGTACCGTCTGGAGGTCGACCACCAGTTGGCCGATGACTGGAAGCTGCACGTTGGCTACAGCTTCAACCGTGAGACCTACGACGCCAGCCAGGTTCGCGTCACGGGGGTGAACCAAGCCAATGGCACCCTGGCCCGCAGTATCGATGGCACCCACGGCGCCATGAGCCGTGACCAGTTCGCAACCCTGAGCCTGACCGGCACCGTGCAAGTGGCCGGCATGCAGCATGACTTGCTGCTGGGCGCCGACCATGAAGACCGCAAGGTCTACCGCGCTGACCTGATCCGGCAAGCCGCGCGGTCCAGCTTCAGCTACGTGAACCCGGTGTACGGGCGGGAAGTGGAAGGCACCACCGTGCGTGCCAGCGACAGTGACCAGACCGACAAGCTGCGCACCGACGCGCTGTTCCTGCAGGACGCGCTGCACCTGGACGATCACTGGATCCTGGTGGCCGGTGCACGCTTCCAGCAGTACGACCAGTACGCCGGCCGTGGGCGCCCGTTCACGGCCAACACCGATACCAACGGCCAGACCTGGGTGCCGCATGCCGGTATCGTCTACAAGGTCGATGAGCAACTGTCGTTCTATGGCAGCTACAGCGAATCGTTCAAGCCCAACTCCAGCATCGCGCCGCTCACCGGGGGGGTGGTACTGGACTCGTCGGTGGCGCCGGAAGAGGGCAAGTCGTGGGAGCTGGGCGCCAAGCTCGACATGCCGGGCAGCCTGACCGGTACCTTGGCGCTGTTCGACATCACCAAGCGCAACGTGCTGGTGGCCAATTTCGACACGCGCACCGGCGATACGCTTTACAGCAATGCGGGTGAAGTCAATTCACGCGGGGTCGAGCTGGACCTGACCGGCCAGCTCAGCGAGCGTTGGAGCCTGATCGGCAGCTATGCCTTCACCGATGCCAAGGTCACCAAGGACCCCGACCTCAAGGGCAACCGCCTGCAGAACGTGGCCAAGCACAGCGGCTCGCTGTCGGCGGTGTACGACTACGGCAGCCTGTTCGGCGGCGACCGCCTGCGCTTTGGTGCCGGGGCACGGTATGTGGGTGAGCGCAGCGGCAACGCGACCAACACCTTCGACTTGCCGTCCTACACCGTGGCTGACGCATTTGCGACCTACGAGACCAAGCTCGATGAGCACAAGGTGTTGTTGCAGCTGAACGTGAAGAACCTGTTCGACAAGGTGTACTACAGCTCGGCGGTGAACCAGTACTTTGTGGCGATTGGGGATGCGCGGCAGGTGAGCCTGTCCAGTACCTTTGAGTTTTAGGGAGCAGAGGCCGCTTCGCGGCCCATCGCAGGCAAGCCAGCTCCTACAGGTACTGCATGGAGGCCGGGCCTGATGCAATCCCTGTGGGAGATTCTATTCCTGGTAAGGGTAGCCGGAGCATCTTCAGCGCCTGTGAGATCGAGCGCCGCCCGCGCGGCGCAATCGCGAGCTGCGCTCGCTCTAACAGGCGCTGCCATACCTTGTGGCAAACACCTGTCAGCCCTAAGGCGATCCCTGTGGGGCTTGCCTGCGATGGGCTGCAAAGCAGCCCCGATGTCACAGGTTGAAGGCCAGGCGGTACTCGCCCGGTGTGGCGCCAACGGCCTGGCGGAACCGATTGCTGAAATGGCTGGCACTGGCAAACCCTTGTCGCAGTGATGGCCGGGAATGTGCTGGTGTTTCGCAAGCCCAGGGCACGGGTAGCTGAGGGGGTTGTGGAGGCCAGATGAGTCATGGCCCTATCAGCGACCAGCTACCGAAACTGTGGGCGCTGGCTTGCCGACGATAGGGCCGGTACAGGGATAACCGGGGGATCAGCCCTTCCACACCTGCGGGTTCACCAGGTCCCGCGGCCGCTCACCCAGCAGCGCCGCACGCAGGTTGTCCAGCGCCCGGTTGGCCATGGCTTCGCGGGTTTCGGCGGTGGCCGAGCCTATGTGCGGCAAGGTCAGGGCATTGGGCAGCTTGAACAGCGGCGAATCGCTCAGTGGCTCTTTCTCGTAGACATCAAGGCCTGCGCCGCGCAGGGTGCCGTTCTGCAGCGCTTCGATCAGTGCGGCTTCATCGACCACCGGCCCGCGTGCAATGTTGATCAGGAACGCGCTTGGCTTCATCAGCTTCAGCTCGCGGCTGCCGATCAGTTTGCGGGTCGCGTCCGACAGGGGCACCACGATGACCACGAAATCGGCTTCGGCCAGCAACTGCTCCAGGCTGCGGAACTGCGCGCCCAGCTCCTGCTCCAGCGCGTTCTTGCGGCTGTTGCCGGTGTACAGGATCGGCATGTTGAAGCCGAAGCGGCCACGGCGGGCCACGGCTGCGCCGATGTTGCCCAGGCCGACGATGCCCAAGGTCTTGCCATGCACATCACTGCCGAAGTGCGCCGGGCCCACGGTTGCCTGCCAGTTGCCGGCCTTGGTCCAGGCGTCGAGTTCGGCGGTACGCCGTGCGCAGCCCATGATCAGCGAAAAGCCCAGGTCGGCAGTGCTTTCGGTGAGCACGTCCGGTGTGTTGGTGAGGGCGATGCCGCGTTCGTTGAAGTAGTCCAGGTCATAGTTGTCGTAACCGACCGAAACGCTGGACACCACCTCGAGCTTGGCCGCACCTTCCAGCTGCGCCCGGCCAAGCTTGCGCCCGACCCCGATCAGGCCGTGGGCTTCGGGCAGGGCTTCGTTGAACTGGGCGGCGATGTCGCCCAACTTGGGGTTGGGCTGGATCAGGTTGAAATCTTGCTGCAGGCGCTCGGCCATGGCCGGGGTGATTCGGCTGAAAGCCAGGACGGTCTTTTTCATCGGGCTGCTTCCAAGGGGAAAGCTACAAGCTACAAGTTGCAAGCTACAAGCTACAAGAAAAAGCAGCACGTGAACGGATCTGCTTTTTCTTGCTACTTGCTACTTGCTACTTGCTACTTGCTACTTGCTACTTGCTACTTGCTACTTGCAGCTGCCCTCAGTCGGCGATCAGCACCTGATGGGTTTTCAGGTCGGCCTCATGCGCGGCAAGAATTTCCGGCAGCGAGTTGCGCAGGTATTCGACCCAGGTCTTGATCTTGGCATCCAGATACTGGCGCGACGGGTAGATGGCGTACAGGTTCAGTTCCTGCAGGCGGTACTCGGGCAGCACCCGCACCAGGCTGCCGTCGCGCAGGCCATCGATGGCCGAATAAATCGGCAGCACGCCTACGCCCATGCCGCTGCGGATCGCGGTCTTCATGGCGTCGGCGGTGTTGACCATGAACGGTGAGCTGGTGATGTTGACCATCTCCTGGCCTTCCGGGCCATCGAACAGCCACTTTTCCAGCGGGATCACCGGGCTGACCATGCGCAGGCAGGCGTGCTTGAGCAGGTCGGCAGGTTTGTGCGGCAGGCCATGGCGGGCGATGTAGGTCGGCGACGCGCAGACGATGCTGTAGGTGATGCCCAGGCGCTGCGAAACGAACCCTGAGTCCGGCAGCTCGGTGGCCAGCACGATGGACACGTCATAGCCCTCGTCAAGCAGGTCCGGCACGCGGTTGGCCATGGTCAGGTCGAAGGTCACGTCGGGGTGCGATTCACGGTAGCGGGCAATCGCATCCACCACGAAATGCTGGCCCACCCCGGTCATCGAATGCACCTTCAATTGCCCGGCGGGGCGCGCATGGGCGTCGCTGGCCTCGGCCTCGGCTTCCTCGACGTAGGTCAGAATCTGTTCGCAGCGCATCAGGTAGCGCTTGCCGGCCTCGGTCAGCGCAATGCGGCGGGTGGTACGGTTGAGCAGCCTTGTTTGCAGATGGGCTTCCAGGTTGGAGACCGCCCGCGACACGTTCGCGGTGGTGGTGTCCAGTTGCGCCGCAGCGGCCGTGAAGCTGCCTAATTGCGCCACGCAACTGAAAGCACGCATGTTTTGCAGGGTGTCCATGGGTCACTCTCTAGGTAGAGGACAAAATTGTGTCACGAAGCAATGCAAAAGTTATGAAAACTTACCTTCGACCAAAGGCGGATTATCGCCATTTTGGTAACAAAGATTCGCAGGAATCTACGCTTATCGCCAGTGCTGCCGCCCCCTAGAATTGCTCGGCCCCTCCACCTCTTCCTCGGGAAATCGCAGCTGTGCCGCGTCGCATCATCAGAACGCTCAGTGCGTTCAGTGCCTGTGCCCTTGCCCTCACCTTGAGCGGCTGTATCGGAACCTGGGGCATCGCCCCGCAAAGCAAGACGCTGCAAGCCAATACCCTGACCACCGACGCGGCCATTCGCGAAGCCGCAAGCGATGCTCACTGGCCCGACCAGCAGTGGTGGCACGCCTATGGCGACCCGCAACTGGACCGCTGGGTTGCCCTGGCAGTGGCCGGCAGCCCGAGCCTGGCCATGGCCGCCGCGCGGGTGCGTGAAGCCAAGGCCATGGCCGGTGTGGTCGAGTCGGCTGAAAAGCTCCAGGCCAACGGCCAGGCCACGCTCAAGCGCCACAACTGGCCTGAAGACCAGTTCTATGGGCCTGGCGCGTTGTCGGGTGCCAACACCTGGGACAACAACGCGGCCATTGGCTTGAGCTACGCGCTGGACTTGTGGGGCCGTGAACGCAACGCCAGTGAACAGGCCGTGGACCAGGCGCACATGAGCGTGGCTGAAGCGCGCCAGGCGCAGCTGGAGCTGCAGAACAACGTGGTGCGTGCCTATATCCAGCTGAGCCTGCACTTTGCCCAGCGCGATATCGTCAAGGCCGAGCTGGCACAGCAAGAACAGATCCTGGCCTTGGCCAAGCGCCGCCTGGCGGCCGGTATCGGCACCCATTTCGAAGTCAGCCAGGCCGAAGCGCCGCTGCCGGAAACCCATCGCCAGCTCGATAGCCTCGACGAAGAAATCGCCCTGGCCCGCAACCAGCTGGCCGCCCTGGCCGGCAAAGGCCCGGGGGAGGGCGCGCAGTTGCAGCGCCCGGCTCTGGCCCTGGCCGCACCACTGAAGCTGCCGTCCAACCTGCCTGCGGCACTGGTCGGCCAGCGCCCGGATGTGGTCGCCAGCCGCTGGCAGGTGGCTGCGCAGGCACGCGGCATCGACGTCGCGCACGCCGGCTTCTTCCCCAACGTCGACCTGGTCGGCAGCCTGGGCTTCATGGCCACGGGCGGCGGGCCGCTGGAATTCCTGACCGGGCGCAAGTTCAACTACAACGTTGGCCCGGCCATCAGCCTGCCGATCTTCGACGGCGGGCGCCTGCGCTCGCAGCTGGGCGTGGCCTCGGCTGGCTATGACGTGGCCGTGGCGCGCTACAACCAGACCGTGGTCGGTGCGCTGAAGAACATTTCCGACCAGTTGATCCGCCGCGAGTCGATGCAGCAGCAGTCGCATTTCGCTGCTGAATCGGTGGCCGCCGCGCAGAAAACCTACGACATCGCCATGGTCGCCTTCCAGCGTGGCCTTACCGACTACCTCAACGTGCTCAATGCGCAGACCTTGCTGTTCCGCCAGCAGCAGGTGCAGCAGCAGGTGCAGGCGGCACGCCTGATCGCCCATGCCGAGCTGGTCACCGCGCTGGGCGGTGGCCTGCAGGCTGGCCAGGACGTACCCCAGGAAGAACGCCAGGCTGCGCCGAACACCCCGGCGGCCCTGGCCATTTTCGATACCCGGCCGGACAACGCTGAATGAGCACTTCCAGTTTGCCTGTGCGCTGGCTGCAAAGCCTGGAATGGCGTCGCGGCTTCTTCGCCTGGGCGCGTACCGATGGCGTGACCTGGGTCTACATCTTCAAGGTACTGGCAGCCGCGTTCATTACCCTGTGGCTGGCCATGCGCCTGGAGCTGCCGCAACCGCGCACGGCGATGATCACCGTGTTCATCGTCATGCAGCCGCAAAGCGGCCATGTGTTCGCCAAGAGCTTCTACCGGGTGCTCGGCACCCTGGCCGGCTCGGCGATGATGGTGGCGTTGATTGCCATTTTTCCGCAGAACACCGAGCTGTTCCTGCCCAGCCTGGCGCTGTGGGTTGGGCTGTGCTCGGCCGGTGCCATGCGCTACCGCACCTTCCGCGCCTATGGCTTCGTGCTGGCCGGCTACACCGCGGCCATGATCGGCCTGCCGGTGCTGCAGCACCCCGACCAGGCGTTCATGGCTGCGGTGTGGCGGGTGCTGGAAATTGCCTTGGGCATCCTGGTGTCGACTTTCGTCAGTGCCGCGATCCTGCCGCAGTCGGCCAGCGCCGCCATGCGTAACGCCCTGTACCAGCGCTTTGGTGTGTTCGCCGGGGTGGTGGTCGAGGCCTTGCGCGGTGACAGCCAGCGTGACCGCTTCGAGAGCAGCAACGTGCGCTTCGTGGCCGAGGCGGTGGGCCTGGAAAGCCTGCGTAATGTCACCGCCTTCGAAGACCCGCACATGCGCCGGCGCAGTGGCCGGCTGGTGCGGATGAACAGCGAGTTCATGGCCATCACCACACGCTTCAACGCCCTGCACCGCCTGCTGGAGCGGCTGCGTGCACGTGGCCCGCGGCAGATCGTCACCGCCATCGAGCCGGGCCTGAACACCTTGGTGGAGCTGTTGCAGCCTTACGTGGGCCGGGCGCTGACCGACGCCGATGCACTGCGCCTGACCCTGGAGCTGGGTGCCTACAAGGAAGGCCTGCAAACCCAGGTGCGTAGCCTGCGGGCCGAGTACCTGGCAACCGGGCCTAGCGCGGCCGACCAGCTCGACTTCCACACGGTGTTCGAGCTGTTGTACCGCTTCATCGACGAAATGTTCAGCTACGCCGAAACCCACGCCTCGCTGGCCGCACACAAGCACGAGCGCGAGCAATGGGACGAGCCCTATGTGGCGCTGACCAGCTGGCTGGTGTCGTTGGCAGCGGGTGTGCGCGCCTCGGCGGTGCTGTTGCTGCTGGGCAGCTACTGGCTGCTCAGCGACTGGCCCAGTGGCGCCATGATGACCCTGATCGCCACGGTGACCGTGGGCTTGTCGGCGGCCTCGCCCAACCCAAAGCGCATGTCGTTCCAGATGGCCTGCGGCACTGCGCTGGGGGCCTTGGTCGGCTTCTTCGAGACCTTCTTCGTGTTCCCCTGGATCGATGGGTTCCCATTGCTGTGCATGGTGCTGGCGCCTGTGTTCGTGCTCGGCGCGTTTCTCTCGTCACGGCCGGCCTACGCGGGCTACGGCATCGGCCTGCTGGTGTTTTTCGCCATCGGCTCGGTACCCAACAACCTGACCGTGTACGACCCCTACAGCTTCATCAATGACTACATCGGCATGATTCTGGGCATGTGCGTGTGTGCCGCCGCCGGGGCGATCATCCTGCCACCCAACAGCCGTTGGTTGTGGAGCCGCCTGGAGCAGGAGCTACGCGAGCAGGTGTTGTTTGCCATCAGCGGCCGCCTGCGTGGCATCGGCACGGCGTTCGAAAGCCGCACCCGCGACCTGCTGCACCAGGCCTACGGCCTGGCAGCCGGCAAACCGAAGGTTCAGAGCGAGCTGATGGGCTGGATGTTCACCGTACTGGAGGTCGGCCACGCGGTCATCGAGCTGCGCAAGGAGCAGGCCCGCGCGCCGGTGCACCCGGCGTATGCCGAGTCGCAACCGTGGCGCCAGGCCATCCGCGTGATGGGCCGGGCCTTGGCACGGCTGTTTCTGCAGCCCAGTGCCAGCAACCACGAACGCGCGCTGGTAGCAGTGGACCATGCCATTGCCCGGGTGCAGGCCACTGACGAGCCATTCGCCCGGCACTTCGATACCTCGGTGCTGCGCCGTGCGCAAAGCTACCTGCACTTCATCCGTTCTTCCCTGCTCGACCCACAGTCGCCGCTGGTGCCGGCGAAAGGACTGCCAGATGCTGCGTGAAAGCATGCCCCGCGAAATCGCCTTCCATGGTGTGTACATGCCCACCATGACCTTGATGTTCCTGTTTGCGCTGGGCCTGGCCTGGGGCCTGGACCGGTTCATCGCCAGCCATGATGGCTACCGCTTCTTCTGGCACCCGGCGTTGCTGCGCCTGAGCCTGTTCGTCTGCCTGTTCGGCGCCATGGCGCTTACTGTCTACTGGTGAGAAACCTTCGATGAAAAAGTTCTTCAGCCTGATCGCCACCCTGCTGGTGCTGGTCGCTGCCGTGGCCATCGGTCGCCAGTTGTGGGTGCACTACATGACCACGCCGTGGACCCGTGACGGCCGCGTGCGTGCCGATATCATCAACGTGGCCGCCGACGTGCCTGGCTATGTGGTGGACGTGCCGGTCAAGGACAACCAGCGGGTGAAGAAGGGCGACCTGTTGATCCAGATCGACCCCGAGCACTATCAGCTCGCTGTCGACCAGGCCAAGGCGCTGGTCGCGTCGCGCAAGGCCACCTGGGAGATGCGCAAGGTCAACGCCAAGCGCCGTGCCGACATGGACAACCTGGTGATCTCCAAGGAAAACCGTGACGATGCCAGTAACATCGCCAACTCGGCGCTGGCCGACTACCAGCAGGCCCAGGCTGAACTGGCAGCAGCCGAGTTGAACCTCAAGCGCACCCATATCGTAGCCACGGTGGACGGCTACGTGACCAACCTGAATATCCACCGGGGCGATTATGCGCGTACCGGTGAAGCGGTGATGGCAGTGGTCGATGAAAACTCGTTCTGGGTGTATGGCTTCTTCGAGGAGACCAAGCTGCCGCATGTGAAGGTAGGTGACCAGGCCGAGCTGCAGATGATGAGCGGCGAGCGCATCAAGGGCCATGTGGAGAGCATCGCCCGCGGTATCTACGACCGCGACAACCCGCAAAGCCGTGAGCTGATTGCCGACGTGAACCCTACTTTCAACTGGGTACGCCTGGCGCAGCGGGTGCCGGTGCGCATTCACATCGATGAAGTGCCGGACGGGTTCTTGCTGGCGGCGGGGACGACTTGTACGGTGGTGGTGAAGCCGAGCGAGGGGTGACCTGCGGCGCCATTCTGGCCCACAGTCACTGCACTGCCTTTAGATACAGCGCTGGACCTGTGGTGGCGGGCATGCCCGGCAAGAATCCAACGCGGTGGCTGGCACCGGCTGCGCCGGTGTTCGCGGGCGCGCCCGCTCCCACAGGGTACGCTGTGCGCCTGCCAGCATCGACAACCTGGCGTTCAGGCGGGCCCCACCAATACCGGCACCTTCACCCGGTCGATCACCTTCGCGCTGATCGATGGGTCCAGCAACCGGCCCAGCCGTGACAGGTGGCGGTGGCCCATGATGATCAGTTCGCAGTTCAGTTCCTGCGCCTTGGCTACGATCGCCTCGACCGGTTGCCCCGCGATCATGCAGCCCTGGCTGGCGAAGCCGGCCTGTTGCAACTCGCCTACCGCCTTGGCCACCGCGTCGTCGGCCTGGTGCTGTTCCTTGCAGGCGGCGGGGTATTGCTCCAGCTCTTCGGTGGTGTAGGGCGCGGGTTGCTCGTGCACGGCGAAGGTAGAGTCGATGGCCAGCAGCACGTGCAATTCGTGTTCGCCGGGGCGACAGTAACGGCGGGCGAGGGTGAGCAGGGCAGTGGCGGCGGGGGAGGCGTCGATGGCGATCAGGACGGGGCTGGACATGCAGGATCCTTGCTTCTGGCTGGCTAGTCATTTGCCTGCACCGCCCCTATCCCGGCCAACCCTGCTCCCACTCGTTCAACACATCCCTTGGGCATTGTGGGATCCCTGTGGGAGCCGGCTTGCCGGCGATAGGGTCGGTGCAGGCACTGCAACTGTTATGACCCAATCACCGTCCAGAATAAATACCCCACCACGTACGAGCGCATTGCGTCTGGTGCAATCGGCCAACCTGCTACCATCGCCACTCCCCAGCTGTAATGGAACACGGCCATGCAACTCCCGGACATGAACCTGCTCGTCGCCCTCGATGCGCTGCTCGACGAAGGCAGTGTGGTCGGCGCGGCGCAGCGCATGAACCTGAGCCCCGCGGCCATGAGCAGGACCCTGAGTCGTATCCGCGATGCGTTGGGCGACCCGATCCTGGTGCGCGCGGGCCGTGGGCTGGTGCCGACGCCACGGGCGCTGGCCTTGCGCGAGCAGGTGGCGGCGCTGGTGGAGCAGGCCGGCGAAGTGTTCCGCAGCGCCGATGAAGTCGACCTGCCCAAGCTCGACCGTGCCTTCAACATTCGCACCAATGACCTGTTCATCGCCCTGTATGGTGCCCAGCTGCTGCGCCGCATGCACGAGCAGGCACCGCGCACGGTGCTGCGCTTCGTGCCGGAAAGCCCCGGCGGTGACGACGACAGCGTGCTGCGCGACGGGCGCACCGACCTGATCATCAGCTCGACCGTGGATCTGGGACCGGAGATCAAGGTGCAGAGCCTGTTCCAGACCTACTATGTAGGCTTGGCCCGGCGCGACCACCCGATCTTCGAGCAGCCGATCACGCCGACCAGCTTTGCCAGTTACCCACAGATCAGCGTATCCCGCCGTGGCCGGGCCAACGGGCCGATTGATGTCGAGCTTGCCAACTTCAAGGTGCAACGGCGGGTGGCATTGATTACCCCGAGTTTTCACTCGGCGCTGTTCTCGCTACCGGATTCGGACCTGATCCTGCCGATGCCGGCGAATATCCTCAACAGCGTGCACAAGCTCGGGTTGCCACTGCGATCGTTCGAGATCCCGGTACCGCTGGAGCGGGTGACGGTGCTGCAAGCCTGGCACCCGCGGTTTCACAACGACCCTGCACATAGGTGGTTGCGGCAGACCTTGAAGGCTTGCTGCAGTGTTGATCCTTGATTGCCTGTAAGGGCCTCATCGCTGGCAAGCCAGCTTCCAGTCTGTGGGAGATTCTATGGTTTCTGGCAAGGCTAGCCGGAGCATCTTCAGCGCCTGTGAGATCGAGCGCCGCCCGCGCGGCGCAATCGCGAGCTGCGCTCGCTCCTACGTTTGTTTCGGGCCAGTAACGCCTGTGACAGGCGCGCGCGGCCGCCTGGTTTGTACGGCG
>NZ_CAMZMX010000045.1:0-41822 GCF_947311875.1 Pseudomonas sp. PARCl1 | reverse complement strand
CCGGGTTGGGTGAGCAGGGTCATGATAGTGGTCCTCATATGGCCGCTGCGAACGTGCAGCCATAGTGAGGGTTTTTAACGACACTCTCCGAGTGAGCCGGGACACACTCTCCGAGTTTAGTTACGTCCCATTACGGGAAACGCCAGCCATTCACCATCAACCTGAGGTACGGTGTTGTGGCGTGTGATTTCGTAGGTTCTTTCCTCGCCGCTCTTGCTGTTCGTCACAAATATCAGCTCTGCGGAATACCAGCCGGGAAATTCTCCCGCCCTTATTCTAAGTTCCCCCGCACGTTTGATTCTGGCCCCACTCCCGTCTGCTCCGGTGTAGACAGTGGGCGCAGGGAATGAAATTTCTACTTCCACGTCTACAAGGTCATACTCCTTGCCCATCTGGGATTCGACATGAACATTAAAGGTGTCAGTCATTGAGGTATCGCTCCGTCGATCATTGTGATTGATGATTATTCAGCAACGCTGAAAGCCTTTACAAGCGCCTCATAGAGCGTCTTTGTGGGAACCCTCTGAGACCCCGCGTAGAGGTCGTAAGTGATGTTCCCTGAGCTGTGCCCGGTGATGCTCTGAGCGATGACCTCAGGGGTCGCAGCGGCCTTCAGCAGACCCGACAGGGAATGCCTCAGTGAGTGGAACGACTGATTCCCGCCAGAGGCCAGACCCAGAGGTTCCCTGAGGGCCTCATTAAGCGGCTTGTTGAAGTAATGTTCCTTGGCCTTGAACAGACGGCCTTCGTTGGCATCGACCCACTCAAGGAAGGTCTGAAGGGAGAACCCATAGGCCCCATCCACCAGAGGGACTTGCCTCACGGAGAAGCTGTTCTTCAGGGTCTTTCCACCGTTTTCATCTTTGTTGATGTCGATAACGGTGATGCCGTCCACCTGCTTAATGTCCTCCTTGGTTAACTGGTAGATTTCGCCAATGCGGGCACCTGTGAGAACCCCAAGGGACAAGGCCCAGCGCTTCCAATCGTCTATAGCCAGACCATTGGCGTGATCCATGATCTTTACAACCTGATCCTGAGTTAGGGGCTTGCGAGTGCTCTCAGCGCCTCTCTCGATCTTCAAGCCCTTGTCAAAGGAACGCTCAAGGAATCCGTTGTTTACCGCCCAGCTCATCACAGTTGATAGCTGAGTGAGTAGCTTGTTGGATGTCAGAGGTTTGCGACCATCAATGACTTTCTCCTTCAGCGCCACCATATCGGCCCGAGTGTGGGTCTTGAGGTTCAAGTCTCCAAGGAGCCCGCTGAGGGTCCGGCAAGCGGACGTGACTGATTTGTGAGTGGTCGCAGTGACGTTGCCCTTGCGCTCAGCCAGATAGAGCCCTGAGAGGGTCTCAAAGGTCACTGGCTCATCTGACGGTAAAACAGATAGGGGCAGGGACGCATTTACAGATAGGGACACGGAAGGGGCTACAGACGTGCTACAAGACAGCTCCCCAATGATCTCCGTGAGTTCCTGAGGACGACCCTCAAGACGCTCCTGAGCAGCCCTGAGAACTCGCTGGCCTGTCCCGATAGCTCGTTGCTGGCTCCCAGTGAACCGACCAAGCGAGGCAGCCTCAGCGAGGTGATTGCTCATCTGGTCATAGATTTCCATGTAGAGGCCCCGTGAGTCCTCGCTATGGCCCTGTAGGGCGTCCTCAGCGATCTCCTTGAGTCGTTCCTTGAGGTCCTCCCACGAAGCCTCAGGGCGGTCGAGGTGGAAGACAGCCAGTGTCTTGAGGATGTCCTTTGAGAACTGCATAGCGGTTGGCCTATCGGTGGAACGGAGAGAAATGGCGAGACTACGGGTTGAGCATCCCCGAGGGCGAACCCTCAGGTAATAGATTCCTGACCGTCTGTAGTGCCAGACCGAAAGGGCCTGAGATGGTCTTTGGTGACAAGGCTGGTTACAGGCTGGTGACAGTTGGTCCTGCTCGGGCATAGCAATGCTGGTGGTCATGGTTAGGTAAGCCCTTGATATTCATGGGTTTACCACCAGTACTTCCCAAACATTTCCGGATTGGCCCAGAACCTGGCGTTGAGCCAGTCCGGGACCTGCTTGTAATCATGCAGATCATAGGTGAACAGGCTCAACACCTGCTCATCGCGGCAGAATTTCTCGCTGGCTGACAATGCCAGGGCGAAAAAGTCGGTGTCCTGCCAGCTGCACGCCGCCAGGTCGGCCAGCACGGCAACCCGGCTGGCATTGAGGTTGCGAATGCCGCCCAGCAACTCCAGGCCGGTTCGCTTGGGCAGGTGTTCCAGGCAGTCCACCAGCAAGGCCAGGTCGAAACGCTGGGCTGCCAGTTCGGCAGGCAGTGGCCCTGGCGCAGCGGTAGCGATGGTCACCTGCGGGTGCGCTTGGGCAAAGGCGTCCAGCGCCGGGAAGCGGGTGCCCACCAACAGCAGGCGTTGCGGGGTGAAGCGTTCGAGCAGGGCCGCCAGGGCCTGCTGCGGAGTACGTTGGGAAAAACCTGCGGTCATTGCCAATCCTCGTTCAAGTCGTCCAAGACTAGCCGGCTGCAGCGTGCGGGCATAGAGGCATGTGACCGCGTCGTGGCTAATTGCTGGCAGCATTGGAATGCGCGGTCTTTACTCCCAGAGATCGGCCTTATGCCGATTCCCCCTAGGAGAAGCAATGAAATGAGCATAGTACGCACAGCGTTACCCCTGGTACTGCTCACCAGTGTGTTGACTGGTTGTGCAGGTTTGCAAAAAACCGACTGGCCTAAATGTGCCGCCGTCGGGGGTGTCGGTGGCGCCGCGCTGGGCGCTATCGAAAGTTCCAGCTGGGCTGGCTGGGGCGCGTTGCTGGGCGGCGGCCTGGCGGCAGGTTATTGCTGGGCCCATGGTGATGGCGACGAAGATGGCGATGGCGTGCCGGACAGCCGCGACAAGTGCCCGGGCACCCCACGGGGTGTGCAGGTCGATGCCAACGGTTGCCCGCCAGCTGCGCCGGCGGTGGTCGAGGAAGTGGTGGTGGTGGAGAAGGAAGAAGTCATCGTCATTCGTGATGTGCACTTCGAATTCGACTCTGCACGCCTGACTGCCACTGACAAGGAGCGCCTCAACACGATTGCCACGCGGCTGAAACAGGAAGCGCCCTCTGCCCGCCTGAGTGTCAGCGGCCATACCGACAGTGTCGGCTCCGACAGCTACAACCAGAAACTGTCCGAGCGCCGTGCCCACTCGGTGACCGACTACCTGGTGCAGAGTGGTGTACCGCGCAGCAGCTTCGTTTCGGTGGTAGGTGCCGGTGAAACCCAGCCGGTGGCCGACAATGCCACGGCCGAAGGGCGTGCCATGAACCGCCGTACCGAGATCAAGATCCAGCGCTAGCTCGGCGTGCGCCCGTGCCTTGGGCAGTGGCACGGGCGCTTTCTCAGCGCCGCCGACAATGAAACCGAGGAAAGGCGCGCGCGCAACCGACGGGTGGAACTGCACCTCAGCTGACGGGTGCTGGCGCCTGCCTTGGCATTGCAGTTAATGTGGAGCGCACGGCCGGCGCGAACGGGCCGGCACGCCATAACAACAATCAATGGGGGCGGGGTATGAAGTTCATCCTGGGCCTGGGCAAGGTCCTGACAGTCGCATTCTGGGGCGTGGTGTTGTTCAACCAGTTGCTGCCCCAGCCGTTGCCTTTCAATCTGCTGATCAATGCCCTGGGCATCGTTGTGCTCAGCCTGCATCTGCTGGAAATTCTGTTCTTCAATGGCAGCTTGCGCGGGCGCAGCCACCGTTGGTTCGATCGCCTGCAAATTCTGTTGACGGGGATATTCCACGTCATGTCCATTCCCCGTGCGCAGGAGGCGCTGCGAAATGCGTAATCTGATACTGCTTGCCCTGTTGGCTGCCCCCTTTGCCCACGCCGAAAGCCTGGAGGTTGCTGCCAATTCCATGCTGCGCCTGCCGAGCAAGTCGGCCAGCGTACACCTTGAGCATTTGCGTGTTGCCGATGCTGCCACCCTGATGCTGCCTGCGTCGCTGGCGCAATTGAAGGTCGACCAGTTGGAGCTGGGGCGTGATGCGCGGATCGTCGTGGCCCCTGGCGAGCAGCTGTTGCTGATCGACGTGCGTAGCGCGCGCCTGGGCGAGGGCAGCGAGTTCAGTGCCACCGGCGCTGCGGGCAGCTACCAGCGGCCAGCCCGCCCCGGTCGTAGCCTGGACCTGGTACTGGCGGAGCTGGATGCCCAGCAGCTGGTCATCGACGCCCGGGGCGGCGCCGGTGCACCGGGCTACGCTGGGCTCGACGGCGGCAATGGCCAGGCCGGCGGCTGCACCTGGGGCCAGGCCAGCCGCGGGGCCAATGGCGATGATGGCGGCAACGGCCATGATGGTGCAGCAGGTGGGCGCATACGCCTGAGCTTGCCGCAAGGCTTTGCCCAGGAGCACATCGTCGTGCGCCTCGATGGCGGGGCGCCGGGCAAACCCGGTGAGCCTGGCAAGGCCGGCAAAGGTGGGGCGAGCAAGGGTTGCCTGGTGTACCGCACCGATGCCGGTGCCAATGGCCGACCGGGGCAGCCTGGCCAGCCAGGCTTGGCGGGGGCGGCGGGCGAGCTGATCCTGCAGCGCCTCTGAACCGTGCGCAGGGGCCTGGGTGCGGCGTTGTCGCCATGGGCCCCACCCACCGGTCGCGCAGGCAGCCCGCCAGGCGAAGGGCTGCCTGCGATCAGATCACCAGCCGCGAACTGGCCACCGCGACCACGGCCAGCCCCAGCAACAGGTTGATGCCCACCATTCGCCGAATGCGGGCCAGCACCGCCGCACCCGTGGGCCAGTCCTGCGCCTGTACCGCCGCTTTCAACTCTGGCAACAGCAAGGCCTGGATGCGCATGAACAAGGCGAACATGGCGATCCCGCCGCCGATCATCACGTGAACGTACTTCGGCGCAGTCTCGAACCCGCTGAAGCGCAGGTGCAACATGCCGATACCACTTATCGCCAAGATCGCCACCGCCAGCCAGACCCAGACGAAGAAGCGTCGGAAAACTTCCACCCACAAGCGCAGGCGCGCAGGCCCCTCAAGGGCTGTAACCGTGGCGGGGCGCAGCACCAGCCAGGCGAAGAACATGCCGCCAACCCATACCAGGGCGGCCAGAACATGCAGTGTGTAGGGCAGGGTAAAGGCGAGCATCCGGATCTCCATGCGGCACAATAGGCAATAGCGGGGTATGATAGCCGCCCCATGCGAAACACTGAAAATATATCCAGCCCTACGGGCGCCTGCAGACCATGATCAGCAACGAACTCAAAGCCACCATCCAGGGCGCCTATACGCGTTTTCTCGAAGCCAAGAGCCTCAAGCCGCGCTATGGCCAACGCCTGATGATCGCCGAAGTGGCCAAGGTGCTTGGCGACATTCCCTGCGACGATGAAGGTCGCCGTGCCGGCGAGCCTGCCGTGGTGGCGGTGGAGGCGGGCACCGGTACCGGTAAGACGGTCGCCTATGCGTTGGCCGCGATTCCGGCCGCCAAGGCCGCCGGCAAACGCCTGGTGATCGCCACCGCGACCGTGGCCCTGCAGGAGCAGATCGTCATCAAGGACCTGCCCGACCTGATGCGCAGCAGCGGGCTGAACTTCAGCTTCGCCCTGGCCAAGGGCCGTGGCCGCTATCTGTGCCTGTCGAAACTCGACATCCTGCTGCAGGAAGGCCATGCCCAGTCGGCCACTGCCCAGCTGTTCGAAGAAGAAGGCTTCCACATCGAAGTCGATGAACGCAGCCAGAAGCTGTTCAACAGCATGATTGAAAAGCTCGCCGGCAACCGCTGGGACGGTGACCGTGACAGCTGGCCCGAGGCCCTGGAGGACCAGGACTGGGCCCGGCTGACCACCGATCACAGCCAGTGCACCGGTCGCCACTGCCCGAACTTCCAGCAGTGCGTGTTCTACAAGGCCCGTGAGGGGATGGGCAAGGTCGATGTGATCGTCACCAACCACGACATGGTACTGGCCGACCTGGCCCTGGGCGGCGGCGCGGTATTGCCCGATCCGCGCGATACCCTGTATGTATTCGACGAAGGCCACCACCTGCCAGACAAGGCCATCGGCCATTTCGCCCATTACTCGCGGCTTCGCTCCACCGCCGACTGGCTGGAGCAGACTGCCAAGAACCTGACCAAACTGCTGGCCCAGCACCCGCTGCCGGGGGACCTGGGCAAATACATCGAGCAGGTGCCGGAGCTGGCGCGGGAAGTCCGCACCCAACAGCAGTTCATGTTCACGCTGTGCGAACAGGTCGCCGACTTCCGCCCGAGCGAGGACACCGAAGGCCGCGAACGGCCGCGTTACCGCTTCGAGGGTGGCGTGGTACCGGAGCAGATCCGTGAGGTCGGCATCGAGCTGAAAAAGGGCTTTGCCCGGCTCAACGATCTCTTCACGCGGCTGGCCGACCTGCTCAAGGAGGGCATGGACGGCGAGGTCAGCATCGGTATCGCCAGCCACCAGGCCGAAGAGTGGTACCCACTGTTCGGCAGCCTCGTCACCCGTGCCCAGGGCAACTGGGAGCTGTGGACGGCCTTTACCGCCGAAGACCCGGAAGACAGCCCGCCGATGGCACGCTGGCTCACCCTGGCTGAAAGCGGGGCGTTGTTCGACATCGAAGTCAACGCCAGCCCCATCCTCGCTGCCGAAATGTTGCGCCGCAGCCTGTGGAGCGTGGCCCATGGCGCGCTGGTGACCTCGGCCACACTGACCGCGCTGGGCAAGTTCGACCGCTTCCGCATGCGCTCGGGGTTACCGCGCGATGCCGTCACCTGTGTGGTGCCCAGCCCGTTCGTGCATGGCGATGCCGGCCTGCTGCGGGTGCCTGACCTGCAAGCCGACCCGCGCGACGCTACCGCGCATACGGCGGCGATCATCCGTGAGCTGCCGGGTATCGTCGAAGGGGCCCGGGGTGCGCTGGTGCTGTTCTCGTCACGCAAGCAAATGCAGGATGTGTTCGACGGCCTGGACCGGGACTGGCGCAAACTGGTGCTGATCCAGGGCAACCTGTCCAAGCAGGAAACCCTCAACAAGCACAAGGCCCGGGTCGACGATGGCCAGCACAGCGTGCTGTTCGGCCTGGCCAGCTTTGCCGAAGGGGTCGACTTGCCGGGGGCCTATTGCGAGCACGTGGTCATCGCCAAGATTCCGTTCTCGGTGCCCGACGACCCGGTCGAAGCTGCCCTGGCCGAATGGATCGAGGCCCGCGGCGGCAACCCGTTCATGGAAATCGCCGTGCCCGACGCCTCGCTCAAGCTGATCCAGGCCTGCGGTCGGTTGCTGCGTACCGAACAGGACCGCGGCATCATCACCTTGCTTGACCGGCGCCTGGTCACCCAGCGCTATGGCAAGGCTATTCTCAATGCGCTGCCGCCGTTCCGGCGGGAGATTTCCTGATCGCCGGAGCACTTGCTTCGGCGCGCTGTCCATTACTCAGTCCTGGGCCATGACGGCCCTGAAGGAGAGCCCCAGCCTTATGGTCCGCCGTACCCTGCCCGCTGTTTTCGCCCTGTTGTTCAGCTCGTCCGTATGGGCCGGGCAGCAGACGCTGTTCAGCTTCGTGCGCCCGGCCTCGGTGGTCAACGTGGCGACCGAGGATGCCGGTATGCCGCAGTACAACGCAGAGCAGACGGCCGAAGGCGAGGTGCTGCGGCGTGTGGTGTTCAACCCGGCGCAGCGGCCGACCTTGCGCCTGAGCCCGCAAAGTGGTGTGTGGGACTGGTCCAGCGGCAAGTTTCTTACCTTGCGCCTGCAAAGTGCCATGGACTGGGCGCTGACCGTGGATGCCACGGTGCAAGGCAGCGATGGGCGCACCCTGACCAGCCGTATCGATTTGCCGGCCGGCCCGGCGCAAACCGTGATGGTGCCGCTGACCGCCAGCTCGCCGTTGAGCCAGGGCATGCGCGCAGGCCCCCCCATGCCCTGGCTGCACGGCGGCCAGCGGCTGCTGCTGACCAGCAGCGCCGGCGCTGTAGACCTCAAGCAGGTGGCCTCGGTCAGCTTGAGCATTCCCGGCCCCAAGGTCGCCCAGAACCTGCTGATCGAACGGGTGGGCATTCAGGATGACGACCAGGCCCATCAGGCGGCGTACCGTGAACTGATCGATGCCTATGGGCAGTCCACGCGTGGCAGCTGGCCGGAAAAGGTGGCCAACGACGAACAGCTCAAGGCAGCCGCCACCCGTGAACAGCAGCAACTCAAGGCTTGGCTGGCCGAGCGCGGCAAGCAGCAGTTGGATGCCTATGGCGGCCTGCTGGCGGGGCCGGCCTTTGCTGCCGAGGGTTTTTTCCGTACCGAAAAGCGTGATGGCCGCTGGTACCTGATTACCCCTGATGGCCACCCGTTCTATTCGCTGGGTGTCAATGCCGTGGCCGCCGACGGCGGGCGTACCTACACCGCCGGGCGTGAGGCCATGTTCAAGGCACTGCCGGGAGAGGGCGACGCCCTCGGAGCGTTCTACGGTGAAGGCAACAACGACGACGGCAATGCGTCCTCGCAGGGGCGCAATTTCAAGAAAGGGCGCTGGTTCGACTTCTATGCAGCCAACCTGCAGCGGGCCTATGGCAAGCCCTGCCCGCCGGCGGCAACAGCGCAGCCGGCCGCTTGCCCACCGCTGGTAGTGGACACTGGCCGTTGGCAGGCGCATGCGCTCGACCGTTTGCAGGCCTGGGGTTTCAACACGCTGGGCAACTGGAGCGAGCCTGCCCTCGGCCAGGCCAGGCGCATGCCCTACACCCTGCCGCTGTCGATCGTTGGCGATTACGCCAGCATCAGCACCGGCATGGACTGGTGGGGCCGCATGCCCGACCCGTTCGACCCGCGCTTTGCCATGGCCACCGAACGCGCCGTGGCCATTGCTGCCCGTGATCACCGTGACGATCCCTGGCTGATCGGCTACTTTGCCGATAACGAGCTGGCCTGGGCCGCACCGGGTAGCGAGCCCAAGGCCCGTTATGGCCTGGCCTACGGCACATTGCGCCTGACCACCGACGTGCCTGCCAAGCGCGCCTTCCTCAAGCAGTTGCGTGACAAGTACCGCAACCAGGAGGGGTTGTCCAAGGCCTGGGGCATCGAGCTGAACGCCTGGGAACTGATGGAGGATCCAGGCTTCGAGGCACCGCTGCCCAGCCCGGAGCACCCGGAAATCGAGCGGGACTACCAGCACTTCCAGCAGGTGTTCGCCGAAACCTACTTCAAGACCATTTCCGATGCCTTGAAATGGCATGCACCCAACCACCTGTTGCTGGGGGGCCGTTATGCCGTGAGTACGCCAGAGGCGGTCAACGCCTGCGCCGAGTTCTGCGATGTACTCAGTTTCAACTTTTATACGCTCAAGCCGCAGGACGGCTACGATTTCGCCCGCCTGGCCGAGCTGGACAAGCCGGTGCTGGTGTCTGAATTCCAGTTCGGTTCGCGTGATCGCGGCCCGTTCTGGCCGGGGCCACTGGAGCTGGCGCGAGAAGAAGACCGCGGCCCGGCCTATGCCAATTTCCTCACTGCCGCCTTGCAACAACCCATGATCGTGGGCGCGCACTGGTTCCAGTACCTCGACCAGCCGGCCAGCGGTCGCCTGCTCGATGGCGAGAACGGCCACTTGGGGCTGGTGGCGATCACCGATGTACCGTACCCCGGTTTTATCGATGCCGTGCGCAAGGCCAACGCCCAGGCCATGGCGCAACTGCGCACCGGCCTGGAGAAGAAGCCGGCGCCATGATTACAGGTGGGTGCGGTGCACTGGGCATCGCGACCGCCGGGCTCAAGCCAGTTTGCAAAACGCCCAACTACTGAAACAATGCAGACCTTTTTGACTATCGTCACACGGAGAGCAGCGGGTGCAGATCCAGGGTCACTATGAGCTGAAGTTCGAAGCCGTGCGCGAGGCTTTTGCCGCGCTGTTCGATGATCCCCAGGAGCGTGGCGCCGCGCTGTGCATCCAGGTGGGGGGCGAAACCGTGGTCGACCTGTGGGCCGGCAGTGCAGACAAGGACGGCCAGCAGGCGTGGCACAGCGACACCATCGCCAACCTGTTTTCCTGTACCAAGACCTTCACCGCGGTGACCGCACTGCAGCTGGTCGGCGAGGGCAAGCTGGCACTCGATGCACCGGTGGCCAACTACTGGCCCGAGTTTGCCCAGGCCGGTAAGCAAGCGATCACCCTGCGCCAACTGCTCAGCCACCGTGCGGGTTTGCCCGCCCTACGCGCGCTGCTGCCGGCCGAAGCCTTGTATGACTGGCAGGTCATGGTCGATGCCCTGGCGGCCGAAACGCCGTGGTGGGCGCCTGGCACGGAACACGGGTATGCCGCCATCACCTACGGCTGGCTGATCGGCGAACTGATTCGCCGGGCCGACGGTCGGGCCCCGGGTGACTCGATCGTGGCGCGTACCGCTCGCCCGCTAGGGCTGGATTTTCATGTTGGCCTGGCCGACGAAGCGTTTCACCGCGTGGCGCATATTGCCCGCGGCAAAGGCAACCCCGGCGACGCCGCGGCGCAGCGCTTGCTGCAGGTGACCCTGCGCGAGCCCGAGGCCTTGTCCACCCGTGCCTTTACCAACCCCCCGGCGATCCTGACCAGCACCAACAAGCCAGAATGGCGGCGCATGCAGCAGCCGGCGGCCAACGGCCACGGCAACGCACGCAGCCTGGCGGGGTTTTATGCCGGGTTGCTGGACGGCAGCCTGCTCGAGTCCGAATTGCTCGACGAACTGACCCGCGAACACAGCCTTGGCCAGGACCGCACCTTGCTCACCCAGACCCGCTTCGGTCTGGGCTGCATGCTCGATCAGCCGGAGGTGGCCAACGCCACTTTCGGCCTGGGGCCCCGCGCCTTTGGCCACCCTGGGGCCGGGGGTTCTGTGGGGTTCGCCGACCCGGAACATGATGTCGCGTTCGGCTTCGTGGTCAATACCCTCGGGCCTTATGTGCTCATGGACCCGCGGGCGCAAAAACTGGTCCGTGTGCTTGCCGGTTGCCTTTGATCGGGTAATGCGGGTATTGCTTCCGCCCTTTGACTATCCTCAATGCCAACGCCTGAAGTGCCTAGGCAAAATATCTTTCTATTTCATGGTGTATCGCTGATGTCTTCACATAAAACCTTAGCACTCGCCCTGTGTCTGACCGCCGTTACCGGTTGCGCCAGCCACTCCCCGGAGGGCTCCAAGGAAGGTGGTTCCAGCTGGTGGCCTTTCGGTTCGGACAAGGTCGCCGAGCAGGAAGTGAAGGCAGCCGTCACAGACAATGTGGCCAAGGCCGATGCCAAGTCGGAAAGCACCAGCCGCTGGTGGTGGCCGTTCGGCGGTGACGACCAGCAAGCCAAGGGCCCTGTGGTGCCTAAAATCGACCAGCAGGCGACCCAGGCCTGGCTGGACGAGTACGAGCCGAAGCTGCGCGAAGCCATCAAGGACAGCAAGCTGGAACTGGAGCGCCGCGACAACGTGTTGGCCGTGACCCTGCCGGTGGACAGCTCGTACAACCCAGACCGCCCTAACATGCTGCTGCCCATGTCGCTTGGCCCGATCACCCGGGTTGCCAAAACGGTTGAAGGCGACCCTAAGACCGCCGTACTGGTATTGGGCCATGCCGACACCAGCGGTGCCGCTGCTGCCAACCAGAAGCTCAGCCTGGAACGCGCCGCGTCGGTTTCGGCTATTTTCCGCCTCAGCGGCCTGCAGCGTGACCGCCTGACCCTCAAGGGTATGGGTTCGGTAATGCCGCGTGCTGCCAATGACAGCCCCGAGGGCCGTGCCCTCAACCGCCGCGTGGAAATGCTGCTGACCCCGCAAAACACCATGGTCGCGCTGCTGGCCAAGTACCAACAGGCTGCTCCGGCACCGGCGCCGGCTGCAATGGTGGCCGTGCAGGATGCCAAGGCGCCTGCCGCCAAGCCGGCCACCAGCAAGCCGGCTGCCAAGCCCGCAGCGAAAAAGCCCGTGGCCAAGGCCAAGGCGCCTGCCAAAACCACGGCCAAGAAAAAAGCCGCGCCAGCCAAGCCTGTCGCCAAGAAAGCTACCACCGACAAGAAAGTAGCTGCCAATAGCCCTGCGAAGACCAACTGATCGTCAAGGAACGCAGCAATGACCCAATCCCTGGCCGATATGCGCCGCGACTACACCCGTGATGGCCTGGCAGAAGCCCAGGCGCCGGGCGAGCCGTTCGCCCTGTTTCACCAGTGGTTCGCCGACGCGGTCAAAACCGAGCAGGCGCCGGTGGAAGCCAACGCCATGACCTTGGCCACGGTGGACGGCGAGGGCCGTCCGCATTGCCGGGTACTGTTGCTCAAGGGGCTCGATGAGCAGGGTTTCACCTTTTTCACCAATTACGACAGTGCCAAAGGCCAGCACCTGCAAGCCAACCCGTTTGCAGCCATGACCTTTTTCTGGCCGGCGCTGGAGCGCCAGGTGCGTATCGAGGGGCGGGTGGTGAAGGTGTCGGCCAAGGAGTCGGACGACTATTACCAAGTGCGCCCACTGGGCAGCCGCCTGGGGGCCTGGGCATCACCGCAGAGCCGGGTGATTGCCGGGCGTGAAGAGCTGGAGGGGCTGGTGAAGGCCACCGAAGCGCGGTTTTCCGATACACAGCCACATTGTCCGGAACATTGGGGTGGCTATCGCTTGCTGCCTGAGCGGGTCGAGTTCTGGCAGGGGCGGGCGAGCCGTTTGCATGACCGCCTCAACTACCGGCGGGTCGATGGGCAGTGGCTGCGGGAGCGGTTGGCGCCCTGAGATTTTCCAGGGCTTGCCATGCCATGTCGCGACACCGCGACAGGGCATGGCCTTGCGACCCATCGCCGGCAAGCCGGGCTCCCACAGGTGGGATCAGGGCATGGTCGGTCTTTCAACGTGACCTTGAATACTCCACCGCCTCCCGTTGCAGCCAGCCTGCCAGTTCCCTGCGCTTCACCTTCGCCAGCCGCGCCTGCTCCAGCCTCTGCAGCATGAACGCGCGTTTGTGCGGATCAGCCCCTGCCAGCGACAACGCCAGGTCGCGGTCCATCCAGCGGCGCATGCGCACGTACAGCCACCCGTGGAAATAAAGCCCCGCAACGGTGGTCACCACGACGATGAAGTAATCCATGGCTATCCTTGGTCTCAATTGAAGCGCCATGGCACAGCCGCGCTGGCTGTACCCCGGCTGAATGAAAACAACTTTATTGCGTTTGTACCGTGACAGCCGTCAATGTGCAGCGTCTAATAAGCACCTGACTTATGGAGATTTTACCCATGCGTAAATCCGCTTTGCTGGTGGCAACCTTTACCACCATGTCGCTGCTGCTAGGGGGCTGTGCCTCGAGCCTGACCGGCGATAGCTACTCCCGTGATGAGGCCCGCCGCGTGCAAACCGTACGGATGGGCACTATCGAATCCCTGCGCCCGGTCAAGATCGAGGGTACCAAGACCCCGATCGGTGGCGGCGCAGGCGCCATTGTCGGTGGTGTGGCGGGCAGCGCCGTCGGCGGTGGCCGTGGCAGCATCGTTGCCGCAGTCATCGGTGCCGTTGCCGGTGGCCTGGCGGGTTCCGCTGCCGAAGAAGGCCTGACCCGTACCCAGGGTGTCGAGATCACTGTGCGTGAAGACGACGGCAGCATGCGTGCCTATGTCCAGGCCGTGCAGGAAAACGAAATCTTCCGTGTGGGCGACCGTGTGCGCATCATGACTGTTGACGGCACCAGCCGCGTTTCGCACTGAGCGTAGCGCAGCCAAACAAAACCCCGACTGGCGACTGCCAGCCGGGGTTTTTTTATGCTTCAGGCTGATGGCAGAGCCGGGGTACGCGAACCACGGTTCGGCTGACCCCCGTCAAAGGCCCAGCATGTCCCGCGCTACCGCTTCGGCAATGCGAATGCCGTCGACCCCTGCCGACAGGATGCCGCCGGCATAACCTGCGCCTTCGCCGGCCGGGAACAGCCCCTTGAGGTTCAGGCTTTGATAGTCCTCACCGCGGGTGATGCGCAGCGGCGAGGAGGTCCGGGTTTCGATCCCGGTCAACACCGCATCAGGCAGGTTGTAGCCCTTGATCTGCCGGTCGAATGCCGGCAGTGCCTCGCGGATCGCCTCGATGGCGAACGCCGGTAGGCTTGGTGCCAGATCGCCCAGGGTCACGCCCGGCTTGTAGGATGGCTCGACACTGCCCAGCGCGGTCGACGGCCGCCCCGCAACGAAGTCACCCACCAGCTGTGCCGGCGCCTGGTAATTGCTGCCCCCCATCACGTAGGCATGGGCCTCCAGGCGTTCCTGCAGTTCGATACCGGCCAGCGGGCTGCCTGGGTAGTCGCGTTCGGGGTCGATGCCGACGACGATGCCGGAGTTGGCGTTGCGCTCGTTACGCGAGTACTGGCTCATGCCGTTGGTGACTACCCGGCCCGGTTCGCTGGTTGCGGCGACCACGGTGCCGCCCGGGCACATGCAGAAGCTGTATACCGAACGGCCGTTACTGGCGTGGTACACCAGTTTGTAGTCGGCAGCCCCCAGTTTCGGGTGACCGGCGTATTTGCCAAGGCGCGCCTTGTCGATGAGCGTTTGCGGGTGCTCGATGCGAAAGCCCACCGAGAATGGCTTGGCTTCCATGTACACGCCTTTGGCATGCAGCATGCGGAAGGTGTCGCGGGCACTGTGGCCCAGGGCCAGAACCACATGGCGCGAGTGCAGTTGCTCGCCGCTTTCCAGCACCACGCCGGTCAACTGGCCATCTTCGATCAGCAGGTCGGTGACCTTTTCCTGGAAGCGCACTTCGGCCCCGAGGGCGATCATGTCCTGACGCATCTGCTCGACCATGCCGGTCAGGCGGAAGGTGCCGATGTGCGGCTTGTTGATGTACAGGATCTCGTCGGGCGCACCGGCCTTGACGAACTCTTCCAGCACTTTGCGGCCGTGGTGCTGCGGGTCCTTGATCTGGCTGTACAGCTTGCCGTCCGAGAAGGTGCCGGCGCCGCCTTCGCCGAACTGCACATTGGACTCGGGGTTGAGCACGCTCTTGCGCCACAGGCCCCAAGTGTCCTTGGTGCGCTGGCGCACTTCCTTGCCGCGTTCGAGGATGATCGGCTTGAAGCCCATCTGCGCCAGCAGCAGGCCGGCAAAAATGCCGCACGGGCCAAAGCCGACCACGATCGGACGTTCCTGCAGGCCGGCCGGGGCCTGGCCAACGAACTTGTAGGTCACGTCGGGGGCAGGGCCGATGTTGCGATCATCGGCGAACTTGGCAAGCAGCTCGGCTTCGTTGCTGGCTTGCAGGTCGATGGTGTAGATGAACAGCAGCTCGCTGTTCTTCTTGCGCGCATCGTAGCTGCGCTTGAACAGGTTGAAGCTGAGCAGTTGCTCGTCGCGGATGCCCAGGCGCTGGACGATGGCGTCACGCAGCGCTTCGTCGGGGTGGTCCAGGGGCAGCTTCAGTTCGGTGATTCGTAGCATGGCAGGGTCCAGTATCCCGGCCATGGGCGGCCGGCGGCTTTACACAAACCGCCAAGTATAAGCTGTTAGCCGCCTTGACTGGCAGGATAAAAGCGCCCGGTGATCAGTTGTCGCGTGCGCCGCCGTAGTAGCCGCAGCCTTGCAAGGTCTTGCCGTCGATGCGCAATTCGGCACGCAGGTGGTCAACGGCCCCAGTGGCGCTGTCTACGCAGCGTTGTGGTGCGACCCACAGTTCCACATGCTGACCGTTGGCTTCGCTGGTCAGGGTCAGGCCGCCACCGGGGACTTCTTCTTCAAGGAATGGCAGGGGCAGGGGCGCTTGACCCACACGGTTGAGCACCATGCCCTTGCCACTGGCCTTGACGTCCCAGCCCGGCTCGTGGCCGCTGGCGCGCAGGGTCAGTTGCCTGAAATTGGGGTCCTCGCAGGCGCGGGCGGACGGTTCCAGGCGGTACAGGCGACGCACTTCCAGCTGGCCGTCGCTATTGGCCTGCTTGCTGCCGGTGAGGCGGCCGCGCACATCGGCGAACAGCTTGTCATTGGCACCCTTGGCCAGGTTGGCGGCTTCTTGCAGGATGCCGGTGGCGCCAACGTCATTGATCACGAAGGTACGGTTTTCGCTGCAAGGCTTGAACAGCAGCTGGCCACCGGCAGCGCGCAGTTCGCCCTGCATGCGCGTGGTGCCGATGTTCGGGTCGCTGGGGGCGTCAGCCATCAGTTGGCAGCCGGTGAACAGGGGCAGCAGGGCGGTGAGCAGCAGGGTGGGGGTCAGGCGCATGGGGCGGGGCTCCGGGATCTTTGCCGTGAAAGCTGGCCACGTTACGCAGGCTGGCGGTGGATCTCAAGTCAAGGGTTGCTCGCACAGGCGCCCACTGCCCTGAGGATTGCGGGTGGCTTGCAGGCGCCGGCTTGCCGGCGACGGGGGGCGATGCAGACAACACGTTCCTTGCAGGCAGAAAAAAGGGCCTGTGAAGGCCCTTTCCCCAATCAACCACCCAGATACGCGTCGCGCACCTTCGGGTCGGTCAACAAGGCTTCCCCGGTACCGTGCATCACCACCCGGCCGTTTTCCAGCACGTATGCCCGGTCGGCAATCTTCAGCGCCTGGTTGGCGTTCTGTTCCACCAAGAACACCGTTACGCCGTCGCGGCGCAACTGTTCGATGATGTCGAAGATCTGCTGGATGATGATTGGCGCCAGGCCCAACGAGGGTTCGTCGAGCAGCAGGAGCTTGGGCTTGCTCATCAGGGCCCGGCCAATGGCGAGCATCTGCTGCTCGCCACCCGACATGGTGCCGCCACGCTGTGAGTAGCGCTCCTTGAGGCGCGGGAACAACTGCAGGACTTTGTCCAGTTGCGCCTGGTAGTCGCCTTTGTCGGTGAAGAAACCACCCATGGCCAGGTTCTCCTCGACGGTCAGGCGGGCGAACACGCGGCGGCCTTCCGGTACCACCGCAATGCTCTTGCGCATGATGTGCGAGGACGGCTGGCCGACCAGTTCTTCACCCAGGTACTTGATGCTGCCGCTGTGCGCCTGGGGTGAGCCGCACAGGGTCATCAGCAGGGTCGACTTGCCGGCCCCGTTGGCACCGATCAGGGTGACGATCTCCCCTTGGTTGATCTCCACGTTGACGCTGTGCAGTGCCTGGATCTTGCCGTAGAAGGTGGAAACGTTCTCGAACTTCAGCATTTACGCTTCCCCCAGGTAGGCTTTGATCACATCAGGGTTGTCGCGGATCTCCTCGGGCGTGCCGTGGGCCAGGGGGGTGCCCTGGTTGATCACCACGATATGGTCGGAAATACTCATCACCAGCTTCATGTCGTGCTCGATCAGCAGCACGGTGACGTTGTGCGACTCACGCAGGTAGCCGATCAGGGCCTTGAGGTCTTCGGTTTCCTTGGGGTTCAGGCCAGCTGCCGGCTCGTCGAGCATGATGATGCGCGGCTGCGTCATCATGCAGCGGGCGATTTCCAGGCGGCGCTGCTGGCCGTAGGCGAGGGTGCCGGCGGTACGGTTGGCGAACTCGGTCAGGTTGACCTTTTCCAGCCAGTACTGCGCGCGCTCCATGGCCTCCTTTTCGCTGCGGCGGAAGCCCGGGGTCTTGAACAGGCCTGCGAAGAAGTTGGTGTTGAGGTGACGGTGCTGGGCGATCAGCAGGTTTTCCAGCGCGGTCATTTCCTTGAACAAGCGCACGTTCTGGAAGGTGCGCACCACGCCCTTGCGGGCGATCTGCTGCCCGGCCAGGCCCTGGATGGGCTGGCCATCGAGCAGGATGGTGCCGCCGCTGGGCTTGTAGAAGCCGGTAAGGCAGTTGAACACCGTGGTCTTGCCGGCGCCGTTCGGCCCGATCAGTGCCACCACCTGTTTTTCCTTGACGGTCAGGCCCACGCCGTTGACCGCCAACAAGCCGCCGAAGCGCATGCTCAGGCCGCTGACTTGCAGAATTTCGCGGCTCATCGACGCAGCTCCATGTGTGGACGTTGCATAGGCAGCAGGCCTTGCGGACGCCAGATCATCATCAACACCATCAGCGCACCGAACATCAGCATCCGGTATTCGCTGAACTCTCGCATCAGCTCTGGCAGCAGGATCATCACGATGGCCGCGAGGATCACGCCCAGTTGTGAGCCCATGCCGCCGAGCACGACGATGGCGAGGATGATCGCCGACTCGATGAAGGTGAACGACTCGGGCGTCACCAGGCCTTGGCGGGCAGCGAAGAAGCTGCCGGCGAAACCGGCGAAGCAGGCACCCAGGGTGAACGCCGAAAGCTTGATCACCGTCGGGTTGAGGCCCAGTGCACGGCAGGCGATCTCGTCTTCGCGCAGGGCTTCCCAGGCGCGGCCGATCGGCATGCGCAGCAGGCGGTTGATGACGAACAGTGCCAGCAGGGCCAGCAGCAGGGCCACCAGGTAGAGGAAGATGACCTTGTTGATCGAGTTGTACGGCAAGCCGAAGAACTCATGGAAGGTCTGCATACCCTCGGCGGCACGCCGTTCGAAGGTCAGGCCGAAGAACTCCGGCTTGGGGATGTTGCTGATGCCGTTGGGGCCGCCGGTCCAGTCGGTGAGGTTACGCAGGAACAGGCGGATGATCTCGCCGAAGCCGAGCGTCACGATCGCCAGGTAGTCGCCGCGCAGGCGCAGCACCGGGAAGCCGAGCAGGAAGCCGAAGGTGGCAGCCATCAGGCCGGCGATCGGCAGGCATACCCAGAAGCTCCACCCCAGGTAATGCGACAGCATGGCGTAGCTGTAGGCGCCGACGGCGTAGAAACCCACGTAACCCAGGTCGAGCAGGCCCGCCAGGCCAACCACGATGTTCAGGCCCAGGCCCAGCAACACGTAGATCAGGATCAGCGTGGCAATGTCGACCGCGCCGCGTGAACCGAAGAACGGCCACACCAATGCGGCGACGATCAGGCCCATGATCACGTAGCGCTGGGTTTTCGGCAGGGTCAGGTAGTTGCTGACTGCCGGTGGGATCAGTTTGCGGTCCGAGCGGCGGCCCATCACCGCACTCCACTGCCGGTCGAACAGTACCCGCAGGAACATCAGTAGCGAACACACGGCAATGATGCTGATGGTGAACGTGCCTTGGCTGTGCACCACCAGGCTGATGCCGTCGATGCTCAGTTTCAGGCCCAGCACCGGGAAGGCCACGGCCCAGACCAGCAAGGCGCTGAAGAACGCCTGTTTGAGATTTCTGTTCATACTTTTTCAACCTCCGGGCGGCCCAGGATGCCGGTCGGCCGGAATAGCAGGACAAGAACCAACAAGCCGAATGCCACGACGTCCTTGTACTGGTCACCGAAGATATCGGCGCCGAACGCTTCGGCCACGCCCAGCACCAGCCCGCCGAGCATGGCGCCCGGGATGCTGCCGATGCCACCCAGTACCGCCGCCGTGAAGGCCTTCAGGCCCACCAGGAAACCGGCGTTGGGGTTGATCACCCCGTACTGCATGCTCAGCAGCACGGCCGCCACGGCTGCCAGGGCGGCACCGATGACGAAGGTGAGGGCGATGATGTTGTTGGTGTTGATGCCCAGCAGGTTGGCCATCTTAATGTCCTCGGCGCAGGCGCGGCAGGCGCGACCCAGGCGGGAACGGGAGATGAACAGTGTGAGCAGGGTCATGGCCACCAGGGTGACCACGAACACCAGGATCTGCATGTAGCTGATCAGGACCTCCTCCGCGCCACCTGGCCCGAACGAGAAGCTGCCGGGGATCAGGTTGGGGATGGACTTGTCCTTGGAATCTTGCGACAGCAAGACCGTGTTCTGCAGGAAGATCGACATACCGATGGCGGAAATCAGCGGGATCAGGCGGTTGCTGTTGCGCAGGGGGCGGTAGGCAACCCGTTCGATGCTGTAACCGTAGGCACTGGTGACGAAGATCGTCGCGACGAAGGCAACGGTCATCAGGATGGGCAGCGAGTGGATGCCCATCATGGCCAGGCCCGCCAGGGCGATGAAGGCCACATACGAACCGATCATGTACACCTCGCCGTGGGCGAAGTTGATCATGCCGATGATGCCGTACACCATCGTGTAACCGATGGCGATCAAGGCATAGGTGCTGCCGATGGTCAATCCATTAACCAGTTGTTGGAAGAAATGGTAGATCTCAGGCATTACAGCGCTCCTAAAAACCTGATTTGCATTTCGCTGGCGAGGGTAAGGCCAGGAAACCGCGGGTGACGGTTTTAAGATTTTCAGGTGAGCCCGCCCCCGGATCGCGGGGGCCAGGCCCATGAACCTCGTAAAACAAAGCCCACTGCTCGCACAGTGGGCTTCTAGGTCAGCTATTAGTCACGCAGTTACTGAGGGGAGACTTCGGTCTTCGGCTTGCCGAAGTGCCATTCGTAGACCACGAACTTGAAGTCTTTCAGGTCGCCTTTGGCGTCGTAGGACAGCTCGCCGGTCGGGGTTTTGAAGGTGCCGGCGTGGATGGCCTCGGCCACCTTGTCGGTGTCTTCGGACTTGGCGGCCTTGATGCCTTGGGCGATCAGTTCCACAGCCGAGTAGGCAGGGAATACGAACGGGCCGCTTGGGTCCTTGCCGTCAGCCTTGATGGCGTCGACGATCTTCTTGTTCGCAGGGTCGGCGTCGAACGACTTCGGCAGGGTGACCAGCAGGCCTTCGGAGGCGTTCTGGGCGATCTGCGAGATGGAGTCGTTGCCCACGCCTTCCGGGCCCATGAACTTGGCTTTCAGGCCTTTTTCCTGAGCCTGGCGCAGGATCAGGCCCAGCTCTGGGTGGTAGCCACCGTAGTAGACGAAGTCAACGTTGTTCTGCTTGAGCTTCTGGATGATCGAGGAGAAGTCCTTGTCACCCGCGTTGAGGCCCTCGAACACGGCGACCTTGGTGCCTTTTTTCTCCAGGGTCTGCTTGACCGCGGTGGCGATGCCTTCACCGTACTGTTGCTTGTCGTGCAGTACCGCCACCACTTTCGGTTTGACGAAGTCGGCGATGTAGTTGCCGGCCGCCGGGCCCTGAGCGCTGTCCAGGCCGATGGTGCGGAAGATCAGCTTGTAGCCACGGGCAGTGATTTCCGGCGAAGTGGCGGCCGGGGTGATCATGATCACGCCTTCGTCTTCGTAGATGTCCGATGCCGGCTGGGTGGAGCTGGAGCACAGGTGGCCGATGACGAACTTGACGCCGTCGTTGACCACCTTGTTGGCGACTGCCACGGCCTGTTTGGGGTCGCAAGCGTCGTCGTATTCCTTGGCTTCAAGCATTTTGCCATCGACGCCACCAGCGGCGTTGATATCCTTGATAGCTTGCTTGGCGCCGATGAACTGCATGTCGCCGTACTGGGTCACAGGGCCGGTCTTGGGGCCGGCGATGCCGATCTTGATGGTATCGGCGGCAAACGAATGGCTGGCTACCCCGGCCAGTACCATCGCGGCGAACAGCTTGGAAATCTTGATCATAGTGCTCCACTCATTCTGTTGTAATTCTTATAGTCCTGGCGGCCAGGGCTACAGACCGGGCGGGATTTGCGGCGTGGCCATGCCAACGCGCAAGCCCACCTTTCCCCCGGAACATGTCCCGGAACTGTACCGGTACAGTGTAGAGCGCTGTCGGATCGCTTGAAAAGCGGTCAAAAAGTGCCTGCTTCCTGGGTTGTCGCTTGATCGAAAGAAAGATACAGAAAGGCGCCATCAAACTGCCTGTATCTGCGCTTTCAGCCCACAAGTTCGGGGCTAATCGACCAAATTACATATTTGAAACCGGGTTTTTCTGCAAAAATGCCGGCCTTTTTTATTGGCGATTTTTGCGGATACCACCCATGACCGATCAAACAAGCACCCTCTATGCCAAATTGCTTGGCGAGACTGCAATCATCGAGTGGAAAGCGCTGGAGCGTTTCTGGGCAAAGGGTGACCTGATTTGGGTCGACCCCAGCCTGGATCTGATCGCTGTGGCTGAGGCGATGGCCGAGAACCGCAGTGAAATCTTCGCCAAATGGCGTAGTGATGGCACTGTGGGGCCTGTCTCGGCAGAGCAGGCCCTGGACCTGCAAACCCGCGATCCAGAGATATGGGCGGTGGTGGTGTCACCGTTCATCGTGATCCAGGCGAAGCGTGCTGACCAGGCGTGATCTTTTTTGGTGCGTAAAAATGCGCACCGGCCTCGTTTTGGTGCTCGCTGCTGCTCAGGGCGGGTAGAGGTAAGTAACAATTCGGCGTGGCGGTAACAGTTTACGGGATGCGTAATGAGGTTGCCCCGCACACCAGCTCGATATCGAATCTGACGGGAGTCATTGATGAACACTGCACTACCTTCGCTTGGTTTTGCCGGCATTGGCCTGATGGGCTTGCCCATGTGCCGCCGGTTGCTGGCTGCGGGCTATCCGCTGACGGTCTGGAACCGTAGCCCGGACAAGTGCGCCGCGCTGGTCGCCGCCGGTGCCCGTCTGGCTGGCAGCCCGGCCGAACTGTGCCGCGACAGCGACATGGTGTTGTTGTGCCTGGCCGACACGGCGGTGGTGCGTGAGGTGGTGTTTGGCGAGCAAGGCGTTGCCGAGGGTGGCCGTGGTGGCCAGTTGCTGATCGACTTCTCGAGCCTGGAGCCTACTGCCACCCGAGAAATGGCGGCCGAGCTGGCAGCGCTGTGCGGCATGGCCTGGCTCGATGCGCCGGTGTCAGGCGGCACCGCGGGTGCCGAAACTGGCACGCTGGCGATCATGGTCGGTGGCGAAGCGGCGGACCTGCAGCGCGCTCAGCCGGTACTTGAGGTGCTGGGCCAGCGTGTCACGCACATGGGGGCGGTGGGCGCAGGCCAGGTGACCAAGGCGTGCAACCAGATGATCGTCGCCTGCAATGCGCTGGTGATTGCCGAAGTGGTGGCCCTGGCCGAGCAGGCCGGGGTGGACGCCACGCTGCTGGCCGAGGCGCTGGCCGGTGGTTTTGCCGATTCCAGGCCGTTGCAGATCCTGGCACCGCAAATGGCCGAGAGCCGCTTCGAGCCGGTCAAATGGCACGTGCGCACCTTGCTCAAGGACCTGGACGGCGCGGTCAAGTTCGCGCGCGAGCAAGGTTCGGCAACACCGCTCAGTGGCCTCGCCGCGCAACTGATGCGCCTGCACGGTAGCCATGGGTACCTGCATAAAGATCCGGCGACCCTGGTAACGCTGTATCGCAGCAAGGGGTAAACACCACGAGGGTGCGCTGCAGCCGGTCCAGCATGGGTTGCAGCTCGGCCCAGGGCATTGGCCGCCCGAGCAGAAAGCCTTGCAGGTAGTCGCAGGCGTGGTCTGCGAGAAACGCCTGCTGTTCCTCGGTCTCCACGCCTTCGCTGACCACTTGCAAGTGCAGGGTATGCGCCATCACGATGATTGCCTGGACAATTTCACGGTCTTTCTGGCTGGCCGGCACGCCTTGCAGGAAGGTGCGGTCGATCTTCAGCACATCCAGGGGCAGGTGCTTGAGGTAGGCCAAGGACGAGTAGCCGGTGCCGAAGTCGTCGATCGACAGGGCGACGCCCAGGGCGCGGACCCGTTTCAGCAGGTTGACCGTGCGCTGGATATCCCCCATCAAGGCGTTTTCGGTCACTTCCAGCTCCAGCTGGTGCGCTGAGACCCCGGCGTGGAACAAGGCCGTCTCCACCTCGTTGGGCAGTTCGTCATGGCTGAGGGTCACCGCCGAGCAGTTGACCGTTACCTTGAGGTCGCCGTGGCCGCCGCGCTGCAGCAGGGCCAGGTCGGCGCAGGCGTGCCGCAACACCCACAAGTCGAGGTCGACGATCAGGCCGTTGGTTTCGGCTATGCCGATGAACCGGTCGGGCCCAAGCAGCCCATGCTGGGGGTGCTGCCAGCGTACCAGGGCTTCCAGCTTGGCCACCCGCCCAGTGCGCTGGTCGAAGATCGGCTGGTAATGCACGCACAGGCCGCGCTCTTCCAGCAGCGCCAGTCGCAACTCTTCTTCCAGTTGCAGGGCAATCGAGGCGCGTGCCTTGAGACTGTCATTGAAAAAATTCAGGCTGTTGCGGCCGTTGTCCTTGGACTGGTAAAGGGCCAGGTCCGCATGCTTGAGCAGCTCTTCGGCGCTGCTGCCATCATCCGGAAAGATACTCACCCCAATACTGGTGGTCATCACCATGCGCCTGCCGCAAAGCTCGATGGGGTCTTTCATGCGTTGCATGATGCGCTGGGCCAGGTGGCGGGCTTCGTCGCGGCTGTTGAGGCTGGTGACCACACAGAACTCATCGCCACCAAAGCGTGCCACCAGGTCCTGGCTGCGGGTCGCGGCCTTGATATGGTTGGCAATGACCTTGAGCAATTCATCGCCAGCGTGGTGGCCAAGGCTGTCATTGATGCGTTTGAAATGGTCGATATCCAGGAACATCACCGCCAGGCGGCTTTCGCTGGCCAGGTGCTCGGCCAGGCGTTCGGCGAACAGTTGGTTGAAACCACGGCGGTTGACCAGGTTGGTCAGTGCATCGTAGTGCGCTGCCTGCTGCAGTGACGCGCGGGCCTGGTCCAGTTCGCTGAGCAGCACGCTGACCCGGCGCAGGTCATGCTCCTTGCTTTGCAGCTTCTTGTCGGCCAGGGCCGCACTGATGCTGGCACCGCTGATCAGCAAGGTGATGAAACCGATGCCCAGCGCCAGTTGCAGGCTGTTATCCCCAGACGGCAAGCGCAGTGCGGTATCGCTGGGGATGACCAGGGTCATCGCCGACATCGCCGTGAAATGGGAAGCCACCATGCCCGCGGCGATCAGCAGGCTGGCGCCGTACTTCGCGGCCTGGTACAGGGTGCCGCTGCCATTGCGAAAGTTGCGCGCCAGGTACAATGCCAGCAGGCTGGTGAGCGGGGCGATGATGGCAGCACCCAGCAGCGGGCCGGTCTGGTAGTACTGCCGGGCGCCGGTTTGCATCGCGGCCATGCCGACAAAGTGCATGAGGACGATACCCATGCCGATCAGTACCGCGCTTTGGACGATGTGTGGCGTGCGCATGTCCTTGCGATCGAGGCTGCGCATGGCCAGCCAGGCAACCGCCAGGGCAATGAGCAGGGAAAGGATGGTCAGCGGCAGGTCGTAGTGCACTTCGACGGATGCCTGAAAGGCCAGCATGCTGATGAAATGCATGGCCCATATGCCGCCGGCCAGGCAGCAGGCGCCAAGTACGTTCCATTGCCGGTGGGCGGTAGGGTCTTCGCTGTGGGACTGGCGCTCGGCCATGTCGAGGGTGGCGAAACAGGCTGCGCAGGCTACTACGTAGGCGAGTAGAACCAGCAGCGGCTCATGCCGACAATCGAGCAGGATACGTCCGGTTGCCGGCAAGTCGGCGAACAGTTGCAGGCCCAGCCACTCCATGGAATGCCTCTCGATCGAGTTTTCACTCGTCTGCGCTACAACCCTGTGCAGACTGCCCAGAGGCAGTATAGGAACAAGTGTTTAAGCCTTCCTGGATAATGGCACATTGATTTCTACGATTTGGTTATCAACCTAATCGCTGTCGGAAATATGGCCCCCACCCAAGGGCAGCGTGCCCGCTATGTGCCTGGCACCGGCTACGCCAGTTTTCGCGGGTACCTGCGCTGCCCAGGGGGAGGGGTGCTGGTATGGCTTCAGCCGGCGACTAGTACACGAATGGCTTCCAGGCGCAGGGCAGCTTTTTCCAGCATTGCCAGGCCCTCTTCGCGCTGCTTGCGCAGGGCGTCGATTTCGCTGTCACGCACGCTTGGGTTCACCGCTTGCAAGGCGAGCAGGCGCGCCAGTTCTTCGTCGGCCTCCGCTGCCAGGCGGCGTTGGGCTTCGGCCACACGCTCGACGTGGGTCGGCAGGATCTTCTCTTCGCCACCGCTGATGCGCTTGGCCAACACGTCGCGCTGCGCCTGGACAAACTTGTTGGCACTGGCCCGTGGCACGCTTTCAAGCTGGTCGTTGAGCGTTTCGAAGGCCACGCGCGAGGCCAGGTCGTTGCCGTTGGCATCGAGCAGGCAGCGCAGTGCCGCAGGGGGCAGGTAACGTCCCAGTTGCAAGCTTCGCGGTGCCACCACCTCGCTGACGAACAGCAGTTCGAGCAGCACGGTACCGGGCTTGAGCGCCTTGTTCTTGATCAGGGCGACGGCCGTATTGCCCATGGAGCCAGACAGCACCAGGTCCATGCCGCCTTGCACCATCGGGTGTTCCCAGGTCAGGAACTGCATGTCTTCGCGCGACAGCGCCTGGGCGCGGTCGTAGGTAATGGTCACACCTTCGTCGTCGCCCAGCGGGAAGCTGGCGTCGAGCATTTTTTCGCTCGGCTTGAGGATGAGGGCGTTCTCGGAGTGGTCTTCGCTGTCGATGCCAAAGGCGTCGAACAGCGTTTCCATGTAGATCGGCAGGGCGAACTGGTCGTCCTGCTCGAGGATGGCTTCAACCAGCGCCTCGCCTTCACCCGCGCCGCCCGAGTTCAGCTCCAGCAAGCGATCGCGGCCGGTGTGCAGTTCGGCTTCCAGGCGCTCGCGTTCGTGACGGGCGTCGGCCACCAGGCTGTCCCAGGCCTTGCTGTCGCCGCCTTCGAGCAGCGGCAGCAGGCGTGGGCCGAACTGGTGCTGCAGGGCGTTGCCGGTCGGGCAGGTGTTGAGGAACGCGTTGAGCGCTTCGTGGTACCACTGGAACAGGCGTTCCTGCGGGCTGCCCTGCAGGTAGGGAACATGCAACTGGATGGTGTGCTTCTGGCCGATACGGTCCAGACGGCCGATACGTTGTTCCAGCAGGTCCGGGTGGGCCGGCAGGTCGAACATCACCAAGTGGTGCGAAAACTGGAAGTTGCGGCCTTCGCTGCCGATCTCGGAGCAGATCAGCACCTGGGCGCCGAACTCCTCATCGGCAAAGTAGGCGGCTGCCCGGTCGCGCTCCAGAATGCTCATGCCCTCATGGAACACCGAGGCCGGAATGCCGGAGCGCACGCGCAGGGCGTCTTCCAGGTCCATGGCGGTTTCGGCGTGGGCACAGATGACCAGCACCTTGGTGCGCTTGAGCATTTTCAGGGTGTCGATCAACCAGTCGACCCTTGGGTCGAAACGCCACCAGCGCTCGTCGTCGGTGCTGTCACCCTGTGCCTGGAAGGCGACCTCCGGGTACAGCTCGGCTTTCTCGCCTGGCGGCAGCTCGCGGTATTGCTCGGGCATGGCCACCGGGTAAGGGTGCAGTTGGCGCTCCGGGAAGCCCTGGACCGCCGCGCGGGTGTTACGGAACAGCACTCGGCCGGTGCCGTGGCGGTCGAGCAGCTCACGGATCAGCCGCGCGCTGGCCTGGGTATCGCCATCGCTGACCGCGGCCAGCAGCGCTTCGCCCTCAGCCCCCAGGAAGCCCTGGATGGTGGCGTGTGCCTTCGGCGACAGGCGGCCTTCGTCGAGCAGCTCTTGCACGGCTTCGGCGACCGGGCGGTAGTGATCGCTTTCGGCGCGGAAGGCGGCCAGGTCGTGGAAACGGTTGGGGTCGAGCAGGCGCAGGCGAGCGAAGTGGCTGTCCTGGCCAAGCTGTTCGGGGGTAGCGGTAAGCAGCAGTACGCCAGGAATCACCTGGGCCAGTTGCTCGACCAGGGCGTATTCGGCGCTGACCTGGTCCTCGTGCCAGACCAGGTGGTGAGCCTCATCGACAACCATCAGGTCCCAGCCGGCGGCAAACAGCGCATCCTGGGCCTTCTCGTCCTCTACCAGCCACTCCAGGGCCACCAGTGCCAACTGGGCGTCATCGAACGGGTTGCTGGCGTCGCTTTCGATGAAACGTTCGGCGTCGAACAGCGCCACCTGCAAGTTGAAGCGCCGGCGCATTTCTACCAGCCACTGGTGCTGAAGGTTCTCCGGCACCAGGATCAGTACTCGGCTGGCCCGGCCCGTCAGCAACTGGCGGTGAATGACCAGGCCAGCCTCGATGGTCTTGCCCAGGCCCACTTCGTCGGCCAGCAGTACCCGCGGCGCGCTGCGGTCGGCGACTTCGCGGGCAATGTGCAACTGGTGAGCGATTGGCTGAGCGCGGCAACCGCCCAGCCCCCACAGCGCCGACTGCATCTGCTTGCTGGTGTGCTGCAGTGTGTTGTAGCGCAGGCTGAACCACGCCAAAGGGTCGATCTGCCCGGCAAACAGGCGGTCGCTGGCCAGGCGGAACTGAATGAAGTTCGACAGCTGGGTTTCCGGCAAGGTGCGCGGCTGGTTCTGCCCGTCGAGGCCGTGGTAGACCATCAGCCCGTCGATGTCCTCGACCTCGCGTACGGTCAGCTTCCAGCCTTCGAAGTGGGTGATCTGGTCACCTGGCGCGAAGCGCACGCGAGTCAGCGGCGCATTGCGCAGGGAATACTGGCGCGTGTCGCCAGTGGCCGGGTAGAGCACGGTCAACAGGCGGCCATCCTGCGCCAGGATGGTACCCAGGCCGAGCTCTGCTTCGCTGTCGCTGATCCAGCGTTGCCCCGGTTGATACTGCTGCGCCATACTGCCTGAACTCCCGCGATGAAAAAGCCGATTATGTTAACGGATCGGCCGGTGAGACCAAAGTGCCGAGCGCACCTAATGGTGCCGAAAGCCATCAGTCTAGCCGTTTCACCGCTCTGTACCGCACCGCCGACGAGGGCCACGCACCAACATGTCTGCCAAGCACAGCTGGATCAGCGCTTTCATCGCCCTGGGCAGCCTGTTGCTGCTCAGTGCCTGCGAGCAGAAAACCTTCGAGCCTTTGGCCCCCATTCCCACCGATCAGCTTGAAGTGCTGGGCGTGCAGGCGCCGATCAAGAGCGTGCATTTTCGCGACCGCGATGGCGAAGGGCTGCTGGTATTGAGCCGCAGCGATGGCCAGGCCAGCGACCCGGAAAGCGAGCAGGAGGTCGACAAGGTGGTGCTCAAGGCCACCTTGTACGGGCGCACGGCGCAAAGCGATGCGTTCAAGGCCCGCTGGCAGATCGAGCAGGAAACCACGTGCCCCGGCCTGGACCTGGATGTCGACTTCTATACGGATGTCAGTGACGTCAGCGACCTGAACAAAGATGGCGTGGCCGAAGTGACAGTTGCCAGTCACGCCTTTTGCGGCGGGGGTATCGACCCCCACGACATCGCCATCGAAATGCGTGAAGGGCAGGCCAGCTACACCATTACCGGGCAGTCGCTGATCAGCCCCGCAGGCGAGGACCCGGTGGGGGGCGAGCGCACCGACAGCGCTTCGCTCAAGAACGCCCCGCAAGTGTTGCGTGACCACATGGATGCGGTCTGGCAGCAGGTCTACAAGCGCCCCTGGAGCGAAGCCAGCCCGCCCAGTGACGACGAGCCTGACGATGATGTGGAGTAAAGGCTGGGCCTGAGATCAAGGTAATGCCGCGCCTGCCGATACAGCGGGCATAGGAGAACGCCCATGCTGCCGCCGATCATACCGCTCAGTGCCGCCCCGGTGACCTCGCAACAGGACCCGGTCAAACCTACCCCCGACATCAAGCCGGTGGTACCGGCGCAGCCTGCGTCCGGCGAAACTGCCATCGACCTCAAGCAGCAGCGTGATCCACAGGAGCAGGCACTGCTGTTGCGTGATGAGCAGCGCCGCCAGCAGCAACGGCGCCAGCAGCGTGGGGAAGGGCGCTACAACCCCGAGCCTGGCGACGAGGTCAACGCCGACAATACTGTCCCGGTCGTGCCATTGATGGACGAGCCCAACCGCCAAGGGCTGCTGGTGGACATCGAAGTCTGACACGGGGCTGGTCAGCGCCTGCGTCGGGCTTCATCATGCAAGTCTCCGTTGATCGTCGAGCCCACCCATGAGCCAAGACAACCTTATCGATTTCGATGCTGAACGCGCCAAGCGCGTGCATGACCTCAAGGAAAAGCGCCTGAACGAGATGCGCAATGCATTCGAACAAGCCCTGCCGTTGAACACCGGCAAGAAAAAGAAGCCCAAGGGCAAGCCGAAGAAGCGCTGAAACTTGACGCAGGTCAACCCTGCACCTGCCTCGTGTGCCCGGGCCCGGGCACCATTGACCCTGATCAATTTTCCCTCGCCCGACATTGGTTAACGTTCTCCCATCGGACAACGGCAAACGAGTGGGGAGGCCAGCATGTTCTTCGACAATGTGGTTATCGCCGGTGTGGTAACGGTCGGGCTGATGGTTGCTTTCTTTGCCGGTCTGGGCATTTTCATCTGGAAGGACTCGAACAAGCGCAAGCCGCGCTGACCTTCCGGGTACACGAGCACGCAAGGCATTTAGGGCGACTTCGGTCGCCCATTTTTTTTGCCTGGCATTTGCGTGTTGCCTGCTGGGCCGCAGGGCTCAAGCCAGCTATCGCGCAGCGTGGCGTGCGCTGGCGCAGCAGTTGGATTGCAATGAAGATGAGTAGCTAGCTAATTATTCATTTTCACTTTATTCTCTGCGCCATTGTCTATCTTTTTACTACTACCCTCCCCGCAAGGTTCGCCCAGTGCCCATCACGCTTCAGGCCCTGTTCGCCCCCACCCCCCTCGCCATCAAGTTCGCCATCAAAACCCTGCTCGGTGGTGGCCTGGCGTTGTGGCTGGCAATGCGTTGGGGCCTGGAGCAGCCGTCCTGGGCATTGATGACGGCGTTTATCGTTGCCCAGCCGCTGTCTGGCATGGTGGTGCAGAAAGGCCTGGCGCGGTTGGCCGGGACCTTTGTCGGTACGGTCATGGCGGTGGTGCTGCTGGGCCTGTTCGCCCAGACCCCGGGGCTGTTTCTGATTGCCCTGGCCTTGTGGCTGGCCTTGTGCACCGCCGCCTCTACCCAGTTGCGCAGTGCCTGGGCCTATGCCTTCGTGCTGGCCGGCTACACGGCAGCGATCATCACCTTGCCGGCCATCGACCACCCGCTGCAGGTGTTCGACCAGGCGGTGGCCCGCTGCACCGAGATCAGCCTGGGTATTTTCTGCGCCACGGCCAGCAGTGCCTTGCTCTGGCCGATGCGGGTCGAGCAGCAGCTTGGCGGCCAGGCGCGTCAGGCCTGGCAGAACGGTCTGCAGGCCGCCAGTGCGATGCTGGGTGGCGAGGACGATGCACGCAGGGGCTTGCTGGAGAGCCTGGGGCGCATCGTTGCCATCGACAGCCAGCGCGAGCATGCCTGGTTCGAAGGCAACCGCGGGCGTCAGCGTGCCCGTGCCATTCGGGGGCTGAGCCAGAAGCTGATGGTGCTGTTGCGTATTTCCCGGTCGGTGCGCCGGCAGTGGCGGCAACTGGATGAGCAGCAGGCGGAACACCTGGCCCCCTGGTTGTCTGAAGTTCGGGCGCTGCTGGACAAGCCCGACCAGCCCAGCCTGTTGTTGCTGCGCCAGCGCGTCTGGGATGCCGCGCACGATGAGCATATAAGTTCGGTTGAGCATTACTGCCTGGCGCGCATGGCCCTGCTGCTGGATTACGCAATGGCCGCCGGCCAGGCGCTGGATGCTGTGGAAACGGGCACGGCGCCGAAGGATGTCGGCCAAGGCCTGGCCGTGCACCGCGATTGGTCGCTGGCCTTGCTGTTCGGTTCGCGTAGCGCACTGGCGTTTCTGGTGATGAGCGCTTTCTGGCTGGCCACCGCCTGGCCTTCGGCGCCGGGCGGCCTGGTGCTGACCTGTGTGGTCTGCAGCCTGTTCGCCAGCCGCGAGAATGGCGCGCAGATTGGCTTGAGTTTCCTGCGCGGGATCTGCCTGGCCATACCGGCAGCGTTCCTGGTCGGGCAGATTCTGCTGCCGCAATGGAGCAGTTTCGCGCTGCTTTGCCTGGGCATGGGCGTGCCGCTGTTGTTCGGCGCGCTGGGCATGGCCCACCCGCGTACCGGCGCCACTGCCACCTCTTATTGCCTGCACTTCATCGTACTGGTGTCGCCGGTGAATGCCATGCAGTTCAGCGTGGCGACCATGCTCAACAGTGCCTTGGCCATGCTGGTAGGGGTGTCGGCAGCGGTCATGGCGTTTCGCTTGTTGGTGTTCCGTCACCCGGCCTGGCTTGGGCGGCGCCTGCGTGCTGCAACCCAGAGTGACCTGGTGCGCCTGACCCGGCGTGACCTGCGCGGGGCCGATACTTGGTTCGGCGGGCGCATGGCCGACCGCCTGATGCAGTTGGCGCGGCATGCCAGCGAGTTGCCCGAGGGCGAGCGCAAGCGCTGGGACGATGGCCTGCACGGGCTGGATATCGGTGATGAACTGGTGCACCTGCGCATGTGCCTGGCGGTCGCGCAGGCGCCGTTGGGCGGCGCCGAGCGGGAGTACCTGCAGCAAGTGGAGGCGGTACTGGCCAAAGGGCCTGCCGCCGGGCGCGGGCAACAGCTGGACAGTGCCAGCGAACGATTCATTGCTGCGTTGCACCGCCAGCCTGCGAGCGACCCGCTGCGGTTGGCCGAGGGCGCGGTGCTGCAATTGCAGAAAAGCTGGGGCAAGTGGTGCCGCTGGCAGGAGGAAGCCCATGGGGTTGCGTGAATGGGAAGTGGGGGGCGTGCTGCTCAGCCCGTTTTTGCTTTATGTGTTGCTGGCGCTGGTGCTTACCGGCCTGCTGCGCCTGCTGGTGCAGGCCACACCGTTGGCGCGCTGGATCTGGCATGAAGCGCTGTTCGATGCGGCGGTTTTCGTTTGTGTGCTGTTCCTGGTGGTACGCCTGCTGGGAGCTTTTTAAAGGAGTGTTTCGATGCGTGCGGCCGTACGTACTCTTGTAACCCTGTGTGTGGTGGCCCTGGCCGTGTTGGCCGGCTACCAACTGTGGCAGTACTACATGCTTACCCCCTGGACCCGGGATGCCCGTGTGCGCGCCGATGTGGTGGTGATTGCACCTGACGTTTCCGGCTGGGTGCGCCAGCTCAAGGTGCATGACAACCAGCAGGTCAAGGCGGGTGAGCTGTTGATGAGCATCGACCGCGAGCGTTTCCAGGCCGCGTTCGACCAGGCCAGTGCGGTGACGCAAACTCGCGCCCAGCAGCTGCGCCTGCGCGAGAGTGAAGCAGCCCGGCGTACCGCCCTGGGGCCCGAGGCGATCAGTGCCGAGCTGCGGGAGAACGCGCAGATCAATGCTGCCATCGCCCGTGGCGAGTTGCAGGAAGCCCAGGCGCAGCTGCAGGTGGCGAAAATCAACCTGGCGCGCAGTGAAGTGCGTGCGCCGCGCAGCGGGCATATCACCAACCTGCGCCTGGCCGAAGGCAACTACGTGAACACCGGCCAGTCGGTGATGGCCTTGGTGGACGATTCGACGTTCTATATCCAGGCCTACTTCGAGGAAACCAAGCTGCCGCGCATTCGCGTGGGTGACCCGGTAAAGGTCTGGCTGATGGGCGCGGGTGAACCCATGCAGGGGCAGGTAGAAAGCATCAGCCGCGGCATCACCGACAGCAACAGCAACCCGGACAGCCAGCTGCTGCCGGAGGTTGAGCCGACCTTCAATTGGGTGCGCCTGGCCCAGCGGATACCGGTGAGAATCCGCCTGGACCAGGTGCCCGACGGCGTGACCCTGAGTGCGGGGATGACTGCGAGTGTGCAAGTGCATGAGCCGTGAGCCGGGGCCCAGGCACCCGCCACTACAGGAACATACCGCCCGAAACCTCCAGGCGCTGCCCGGTGATCCAGCCATTACCGTCTTCCCGCACCAAGGCGATCGCCGCGCTGATGTCATCCGGCAAACCCACCCGTCCCAGCGCGGTGTTGCCAGCAATGTAGTCATTCACCTGCGGGTTGTCCCGCACGACGCCCCCGCCAAAATCGGTCTCGATGGCCCCCGGCGCCAGGATGTTCACGCGAATGCCCCGGGCGCCCAGTTCCTTGGCCTGGTAGCGGGTCAGCACTTCCATCGCGCCTTTCATGGCGGCATAGGCGGCGTACCCTGGTAGGGCAAACCGTGCCAGCCCGGTCGAAATGTTGATGATCCGGCCGTTATCGACCAGCAGTGGCAACAGGCGTTGGGTGAGGAAGAACGGGCCTTTGAGCCGAATGTTCAGCAGTTGGTCGAATTGCGCCTCGCTGGTTTCGGTATACGGCACGTTCAACCCGATGCCGGCATTGTTCACCAGAAAGTCGAAACGCTGGCGACCGTGGTGCTGCTGCAAGGCAGCCGCCAGCCGCTCGGCAAAGCCGGCAAAGCTGCTGGCGTCACCCACATCCAGTTGCAGCATGGTCGCCTTCACACCTGCCTGCTCCAGCGTGGCCGCCACGGCCTGTGCTTCTTGCGCCTTGCTGTTGTAGGTGCCGATGATGTGGATGCCACGGGCGGCCAGATGCTCGGCGGTGTTACAGCCAAGGCCGCGGCTTGCGCCGGTGATCAGGGCAATCTTGCGGGTCATGGTAAGAACCTCGTGATGGGTGGATGCTCCCAGGTTATTGGTCGGCTGGCGGGTGTTAAATCCTGCAAAAATGGAAATACTGTTCGCCTCAACCGGATAGTCGAGGGCGGGCGTGAACAAGTTGGAGTTGCTGCGGACCTTTGTGCGGGTCAGTGAGGTGAACAGCTTTACCCTGGCCGCCGAGAGCCTGGGCTTGCCACGTTCGACCGTGTCGGAACAGGTCAGGGCGCTGGAGCGCCTGCTGGGTACGCAACTGTTCAACCGCACCACCCGCCGGGTGCGGGCCACGCAGGATGGTGCCTTGCTGTACACACGCAGCAAGGACCTGCTGTCAGGTATGGAAGAGATCGAGAGCCTGTTCAGCGCCGATGATGCCGAACTGGCCGGGCGCCTGCGTGTCGACCTGCCGACGATGATGGCGCGGCGGGTCATCATTCCCGCGTTACCCCGGTTCCTGCAGCGTTTTCCACGTTTGCAGGTAGAGCTCAGTTGCACCGATCGGCAGGTCGATTTGCTGCGTGAGGGCTTCGACTGCGTGATGCGCATCGGCGCCTTGCATGACCTGGATGTCGTGGCCAGGCCGGTCGGGCAATTGAGCATGCGCAACTGTGCCAGCCCGGCTTACTTGGCGCGCCATGGGGTGCCCCGTACCCTGCAGGACCTGGCAGGGCATCAATTGGTGCACTACGTGCGCAACCTGGGGGGGCGCTGCGCCGGCTTCGAATACGTGCAAGGTGGCCAGGTGCAGTACCAGCCCATGGCTGGGGCGGTAACGGTCAATAATGCCGAGGCCTACTCGGCAGCCTGCCTGGCCGGGCTGGGGCTGATACAGGTACCGGCGGTGGGGGTGGCCGAGCACCTGCAGCGCGGCGAACTGGTCGCACTGCTGCCGGCCTGGCAGGCGCCGGCCATGCCCGTGTCGTTGCTGTATGCGCGGCAACGGCATGTACCCCGCCGGGTGCAAGCGTTCATGCAGTGGCTGGCAGAGGTGCTTAGCAGCGAGGTCGATGCTACGGCGTGAAGTTGAGCCGGGTCATGGCGCACGCACGGCTGCTTGCATTAGGCTTGGACTGGCGAGGTGCCCGGCAGAGGCGACCCTGTGCTGCCCAGCGTGCGTATCTTCCGATTTCATCACGAGGTTACGCCATGGCCATTACTTCCCAGGACATCTGCAACGCAGCTGACCAGCTCAAAGGCTTCGTCGGCTTTCATGACAAGCGCGGCGTTCATATCGTGCGTTTTTCCGAAGACGCGTTCGGTATGGATGTCGCTGACGCCAGCATCACCCCCTGCAGCGAGTTTGTCTGGCGCCCCGAGCAGGGGCAGCGCATGGCCCTGTGCCGGGAGCGCCTGGCACTGTTGCTGGACCAGCACGTGGATGACCGCTTGAACATCGCCGAGCCGCTGCGCATCTACCTGCGCCGCGGCGACTTGCCGGAAATCATCGCCGAGCGGCGTGTGCAGCCTACTGGCTGAGGCCCGCTCGCGCCCGTTGGGTTGATCGAGGCGTTGCCGCGCAACCGTGCAGGGGCGGCTCGACCCGCGCCTACCGGGGGCGCTGCAACAACGCCCGCATGGCCGCGGTATCCAGTGGCCGGCTCAGGTAATAGCCCTGTACTTCATGGCAGCGGTCCATTCGCAGCATGGCTAGTTGCTGTTCGGTTTCCACGCCCTCGGCCGTCACGGTCAGCCCCATTGCCTTGCCCAGGTTGATGATGGCCTGGACCACCGCACGGTCGCTGCCGCCGTTGGTGCTCAGGCCACTGATGAAGCGCTTGTCGATCTTGAGGCTGTCGAAAGGATACGTTCGCAGGTAACCCAGCGATGAATAGCCGGTACCGAAGTCGTCCATGTTCAGGCACACGCCCAGTTCTTTGAGCGACAGCATGGTCCCCAGCGCGCCCTCGATGTCGTTGAGCATCACGTTCTCGGTGATCTCCAGTTCCAGGCGTTGCGCCGGGAATGCCGTGCCCAGCAGGATTTCCCGCACGTCTTGTACCACATCGCTGCGCAGGAACTGCGCCGGTGACAGGTTGACCGACACCAGGATGTCTGCAGGCCAGTCAAGGGCGGTGCGGCAGGCCTCGTGCAGCACCCAGCGGCCCAGCGCGACAATGATATCGCTCTGTTCGGCCAGCGGGATGAAGGTATCCGGCCCCAGCAGCCCTTCCTGGGGGTGCTGCCAGCGTATCAGCGCCTCGACCGCGACCACGCGCAGGTCGCTGAGGCGGTAGCGCGGCTGATAGTGCAACTCGAACTCCTGGTTGCGCAGGGCGCGGCGCAGGTCGTTCTCCAGTTGCCGCCGGTACTGGATCTGCTGGTTCATTTCGCTGGCGAAGTAGCGCCAGGTGCTCTTGCCGTCTGCCTTGGCCTGGTACAGGGCAATGTCGGCACAGCGAATCAGCTCGCCGGCGTCGAAGCCCTGGGTGCGGGTCTGGGCGATGCCGATGCTGGCGCCAATGTGCAGGGGTTGGCTGTCGAACATGACCGGTTGTTGCAGCAAGCCGATCAGGCGCGCGCAGAAGCGGTCGATCTCCTGGCGGTTGTCCATGCCGCCAAGTACCACGATGAACTCGTCCCCGCCCAACCGCGCCACCAGGTCACCGTCGCGGGTGGTGTCGCGCAGGCGGGCTGCCACTTCCTGCAGTACCGCATCGCCAGCCGCATAGCCGAGTGAGTCGTTGATCGGCTTGAAGTTGTCCAGGTCAAGCAGCAACAGGGTCAACGGCGGTGAGTCTGTGCCGCGCAGCAGGGCCTGTTCCAGGTGCCGGGCCAGTTTGTTGCGGTTGGCCAGGCCGGTCAGTGGGTCGTGCAAGGACAGGTGCTGAATACGCGCATGGGCGTCGACTTCGTCGGTGATATCGCTGGCAGTGCCGCGCAAACCCACGGCCGTGTCCTGGTGCCAGATGGCGCGGGCGGAAATCCGACAATAGCGGTTCTGGCCATTCTGGTCGCGGTAGGTGCAGCGCAGGTTGGCCAGCTGCTGTGGGTCAGCGGTAGCCAGGGCATCCAGCCAGGGCGACAAGGGCGTGGTGTCGCAGGCCAGCAACTGGTTGAGCGGTTGGCCGAGCCAGTCTTCGACCGGGTAGCCCGTCACGCTGGCAAAGCGTTGCGACAAGTAGGTCAGGCGGTGGTGCCGATCGGTCTCCCAGATCCAGTCCGATGCCGACTCGGCCACCGCGCGAAAACGTTGCTCGCTGGCCTCCAGCGCCAGGTTGCTATGCTGCAGGTGGGCAAGCGTCAAGCCGATGGCCCGGGAGCTGCGCCACGCATGGCGGCACAGGTAGAGCATGACCAGCCCAAGGATCAGCAGGGCGCTGAGCAGGGCAGGCAATACCGCCCCTAGCAGCTGGCGCCCAGGCAACACGCTGTTCCACGACAGATGGTAGCCGGTGTCGCCCAGGTTGATGCGCAGGTGGTGGTGGGCTTGTGCGTCTTCCTTCTCAACGCGTATGCCGGCCAGGCCTGCACGCTTACCCAGCTGCGCCAGTTTGGCCTCGGTCAGCTGGTCGACGAACAGCAAGACCGGCGCCTGGCTCACTTCGCCTTCAGTGACATCGCGATCTGGCCGTATGGCCGCGGCGGTGAGCACGGCCGGCCAGCCATTGAACAGCACGAAGCGGGTGATCTGATCGCGGGCAATGGCCGCCGCTCGGGCCTGGTCGATGATCGGCTGGATAGGGGCATCTATGTACGTGCCTACGCCTGCGGGGCTGGGCTGGCCTTTGAACAGGGCATAGGTGGTGCGGCCGTTTTCCACGACGAACACGCCTTCATAGCCGCTGGCGCTGTACAGCGATTCACCTATGTTCTTTTCATCATAGGCCCACTGCCAGTCGGCTTCGCCAGACAAGTGCTGCAAGGCGTCCTCCCATACGGCATAACTGGACAGGAATTGGCGCGACGCCAGTAACCGTTGCTCCAGCGCCTGATTGGCATGGAAGGCGCTGCGTTCGCGCTCTTGCTGGTCGAGGGTTGCGGCGATGTTGAACAGTGCGCCGAGAATGACCATGCAAGCCAGACCGTAAACGGTGCTGAAGCCGGCGATCAGGTTACGCACTTGGAAACGTGGGGTAGGGCTGGCGGGTAGAAGGTTGGCAGTCCTGGCCATGCGCGAGCGGCTCCTTCAGGAAACCTCCTGCCAGGCAGTGAGGCAGCAGGTTCAATCAGGATAGGCCAGCTTCAGTGCGGTAGCTGCGCCACCGGCAAAATTCACCCGGTCGCGGCCAGCGTGCTTGGCAGTGTATAGCGCCTTGTCTGCCTCTTGCAGCCAATGTTCCGGTGACTCCAGGCTGGCATTGAAAGGCGACAGACCAATACTCAGGCTGATGCGCAGGTGAGGGAGCTGCGCGTTGCGATACCCGGAAACCTGCTCACGCAGGCGTTCCATGATCTGGCAGGCCTGGGCTTCGCTGGTACCCGGCAGGATCACGCAGAATTCGTCGCCACCGTAGCGCCCGGCCTGGTCGCACTCGCGCAGGTTGCGGCGCAGCTCGGCGCTGAGCTGGCGCAGTACGCAGTCGCCAACCACGTGGCCAAAGGTGTCGTTGATGGTCTTGAAATGATCGATGTCGATCAAGGCGATCACCGCGTGTGCCTTTTGCTGTTTGCATTTTTGGTATTTGACGAGCAACAGGTCTTTCCAGGCGCCGTGGTTGAGCAACCCGGTGAGGCTATCCGTGAGGCTCAGGGCGCTGAGCCGGCGTTTATGGTCGCCCAGCTGGATTGCCAGCCGGTAGCACACCCAGCCCAGAGCCAGGGGGTACAGCGTCAGCATGGGCAGGCAGGCGTATATCTGCAGTGCAGTGGCATTCAATTGCAGGCCTGGGGCGAGCAGGAGGGTGCCGACCAGAATCCCGGCCAGTTGCGCAACAGCCCCTTTGAGCACCAATTGCCGGCCCCCGGCGGCCACGTTGTTCATGGTCATCATCGACAGCACGGTCACGGTCGGCAGCGGGTTGAAGTGCATGGCGGCGGCCCAGAAACCGCCCAGCAGCGAGTCCAGCAACAGGTTGCGTTGCTCGGCCCGGTACGGGGTTGCCGACCGGCTCGCCCACAAGTAGGCGACGTGGGGCCACAACAGGCCATTGAACAGCATCAGGCCCCACACCCAGGTGGGCGGGGATTGCGGGGCCACGCCAGCCATGACGCTGAACAGGCCGATGCCCATGCCCACCACACGTGGCGGGTAGATGCGCTTGACGAACGAAAGGCCTTTGCCGCTGCGGTTGTGCATCATGCTCATGTTCTTCTACCGGGGTACCGTTTATCGCATAAATCGCATGAATATTGTCGAACAGTGTCGTCCCACTGAAAAATGACCTTACAAGCCAATTCACGGTTGATGCGATCACTGTGGGGTAACATGCGGACTTTCCTGTTGCTAGGAGTGTTGCTGATGGTTCCTTTGGCCAATGCTGCCGGTGACCCGGCGCCCCAGCGTGACGGGCGTTTTCACAATCAGGCGCAGCTACCGAAAGATGGCGTGCTGAAGAAGCTGCGCATCGGTCTGAAGTACCTGTTCCTGCGCAAACCGCCGAATACCCGGCCAACCACGCCGGTCAGCCTACAACCGATGACCCGCCAGCAGGTGCTCGATGCGCCAGACCGCAGTTTGTGGCGGCTGGGCCATTCCACGGTATTGCTGAAGTTGCGGGGGCGCTTCTTCATTACCGACCCGGTATTCGCCGAACGCGCCTCACCGGTGCAGTGGGCCGGCCCGCAGCGGTTCCATGCGCCCCCGCTGGGGCTTGACCAGCTGCCGCCACTGGCGGCGGTGGTGTTGTCGCACGACCATTTCGATCACCTCGACGAGCAGGCAATCCGCCAGCTGGCCTCGCGAACCGGGGTTTTCCTGGCCCCGCTTGGCGTGGGTGAGCTGCTGATCAGTTGGGGCGTTGCGCCAGCGAAGGTGCGTCAGCTGGACTGGTGGCAGGAAAGCGAAGTGCAGGGTGTGCGTTTCATTGCTACCCCGGCCCAGCACTTTTCCGGGCGTGGGCTGTTGGACAGCAATCGCACCTTGTGGGCCTCGTGGGTGATCATCGACCAAGGCGTGCGGGTGTTCTTCAGTGGCGATACGGGCTATTTCAACGGGTTCAAGCTGATTGGCGAGCGCTTTGGGCCGTTTGACCTGACCCTGGTCGAGACCGGCGCCTACAATCTCGCCTGGTCTGATGTGCACATGCAGCCAGAGCAGAGCCTGCAGGCCCACCTGGATTTACGCGGGCGCTGGTTGCTGCCGATCCATAATGGCACGTTTGACTTGTCCACCCACGGCTGGCAGGAACCCTTCGAGCGCATCCTGGCGTTGGCAAACCAGGCCCAGGTACGGCTCAGTACGCCGCAGATGGGCGAGCGGGTGAGCCTCGACTCGCCGCATGCCGGGCAGAACTGGTGGCAGCCCCGCCCGGTGCGCCAGCGCAGCCTGAAGAATGAGCGAAGCGTTGCGGCGCGCTAGTGTCACTTGGTGTCGTCTTTGCCGCGCTGGCGTTGCGCCCGCTCGTGCTCCAACAGCCGCGAGGGTGCCTTGCCACTGTCACTGCGCACCTGAGCGTGGCTGATGAGCGCGAAAATGAAACTACCGCCGATGATGTTGCCGGCCAGTGTCGGCAAGGCAAACTCCAGCCAGAAGCTGCGCCAGGTTTCTTCGCCGGCCCACACCAGGTAGGACACCTCGACCGAGCCCACTACTATATGGGTGAAGTCGCCAATGGCCATCAGGTAGGTGATCATCAGGATGATCCAGATCTTGGCGTTCTCCATCGAGGGGATCATCCATACCATGGTGGCGATCATCCAGCCCGAGACGATGCCCTTGGCGAACATCTGGCTGATGTCGTTGCTCATGACCTTGTGGCCGATCTCCAGAAACGCCATGTCGGTCTTGCTGTCGAAGATCGGCAGCTCGAGCATCACCCAGGCCACCAGCAGGGTACCCGCCAGGTTGCCCAGCAGCACTACGCCCCAAAGCCGCAGAAGGCGGCCGAAGTTGGCAAGGGTAGGGCTGGTCATGACCGGCAGCACCGCAGTCAGGGTGTTCTCGGTAAACAGTTGCTGGCGGGCCAGGATCACGGCAAGGAAGCCGGCGCTGTAGCCGATGCTGGCGACTACCTGGGCGCTTTCACCTTCTGGCAGGCGGGCATAGAACAGTCCCATGGCCATCAGGGACAAGCCCATCGACAAACCGGCGGCGACAGCCGACCACCACAAGGCGGCGAGGGTCCGTTCCAGTTCCTGATCGCCCTGGTAGCGAATGGTCTCGTGCAGCACTGCCGCTCGTGGCGGTTGGTTGTGGCTGACTTCCTGCTCTTCATCTGCCGAAAGCCCTGGGGTTTTCTCGCTTTGCTCGACACTCATGGCCGTTTCGCTCCGTGGTGGGGTTCTCTACAGATTCGTGGCGGTTTCATTAGTTGCCGGGGGGCAGGCGAAACGGCTGAGAAAAGTTTTTGGAACAAGGTGTTGACTCTGAATTCAAAGCGCGTATTATTCGCCTCCTCGCAGCGATCAACGCTTCGAGGCAAGCGGTAAGTTGTTGAAGTTGTTGGCTTTCGAAAGAAAGCAGCGGTAAAAAACTTCAAAATAAACGCTTGACAGCAAATGAGGAAAGCGTAGAATGCGCGCCTCGGTTGAGACGAAACGCTCTTAACCACCGCTCTTTAACAAATCGAATCAAGCAATTCGTGTGGGTGCTTGTGAGTACGGACTGATAGTCAAAAAGATTATCA
>NZ_CAMZMX010000044.1:0-45034 GCF_947311875.1 Pseudomonas sp. PARCl1 | reverse complement strand
TGTGTCGATACAGGCTGCTGTGGTTCACCTGCTCGAACGAGAGAAGGACAACTATCGAATCGCAATGAGGGACATCAAGGCCGCTGCAAGGCGTCTCAAGGCCCGCTGAGGTCGTTGATTGATACTTCCTCAAACGAAGCGTGACGGGCTATGCTCAATAGCTAAGTTGCCCACAAAAAGGTCCCGCGATGAGTGTCACACTGTGCTACACCTACAAGGGCAAACGGGTAGTCACTAAGGTGCCTGTCGAGTCTCTGACACCACATGCGGCGCTATGCTATGCCTTGCTTCAATCAGGCGCTTCTAATGACCAATCTCAAGGGAGGTGGCCGCATACCTATGAGCGCCTCCTTGAGGTAGCCCTGCAACACGAACTCACAGACGTTCGCTTTCACAAGTCACTCTAACCCTTCAAGGAGAACCCCATGGACCACCTACAGGCCCTCTACTGGGTCTGTCTGGCCGTTCAACTGGGGTTCTGGTTGTGGTCGCATAGGCCCCCTTGAGAATCCGACAGAAAAATCTGAAAGGTCACCTATTCAATCATTCCCGCGCAGGTTCCCCCGTAGGCCCTCGCATGGGTGCCCGTAGGCGCGATAGGGACCCCTCACGGGCAGGTGATAAGGACCCAGAAGAAAGCCCGAAAGGTGCGCCGCTGAGCCTGCCTCAAGTGCTTCGGAATGTCACAAGACCGTACCAAAGTGTCACAAGCCATGGTAGCGTAGCCCTTTAATTCCGGGCATTGAGGACTACTGTGGAGTTTCTTGCCGAATACGCAAGCTTTCTCGCCAAAACCGCCACCCTGGTCATCGCCATTCTGGTGGTGTTATCGGCCATCGCCGGGCTGCGTGGCAAAGGGCGGCGCAAATCGGGTGGGCAGTTGCAGGTCACCCGTCTGAACGAGTTCTACAAGGACCTGCGCGAGCGCTTGGAATCCGGCTTGCTCGACAAGGCCCAGCTAAAGGCGCTGCGCAAGCAGCAGGCCAAGGCGGAGAAACAACAGAAGAAGGGTAAAGGCAAGGCCGACGAGCAGGGCCGGGTGTTCGTCCTGGACTTCGATGGCGACATCAAGGCCTCGGCCACTGAAAGCCTGCGCAATGAAATCACTGCCCTGCTGACCCTCGCTACCGCACGCGATGAAGTGGTACTGCGCCTGGAAAGCGGCGGTGGTCTGGTGCACAGCTACGGCCTGGCCGCCTCCCAGCTGGCGCGCATTCGCCAGGCAGGCATCCCGCTGACCGTGTGCATCGACAAGGTGGCTGCCAGCGGTGGTTACATGATGGCCTGTATCGGCGACAAGATTGTCAGTGCGCCATTCGCCGTACTGGGTTCGATCGGCGTGGTGGCGCAACTGCCCAACGTCAATCGCTTGCTGAAGAAACACGACATCGATTTCGAGGTGCTGACCGCCGGCGAATACAAGCGCACCTTGACCGTATTCGGCGAAAACACCGAGAAAGGCCGGGAGAAGTTCCAGGAAGACCTCGACATCACCCACCAGTTGTTCAAGGACTTCGTTGCCCGCTATCGCCCGCAATTGCACATCGACGAAGTGGCTACCGGTGAAGTGTGGCTAGGCGTGGCGGCCCTGAACCGCCAGTTGGTGGATACCCTGCAGACCAGCGACGAGTACCTGAGCGAACGTGCCCGCAACGCCAACCTGTTCCACCTGCACTATGCCGAGCGTAAAAGCCTGCAGGAGCGAATCGGCGTGGCAGCCAGTGGCGCGGTGGAGAACACCTTGGTGGGTTTGTGGAGTAAACTCGGCCGCCTGCGCTAACACCTTGAACCCGTTGAAATTTTTTTTCGTCGAGGGGGTTGCAAGGTTAAAAGAATGAAGACATAATGGCGCCCATCGAAACGCAGCGAACTTTGAAAAAGGTTCAGTGTTTCAAGGGGATAGCAAAGCGCAAGCTGCTATGTCCGACTTTGAGGCCGAGTAGCAAAGTGGTTATGCTCCGGATTGCAAATCCGTCTACGCCGGTTCGATTCCGACCTCGGCCTCCACCATTCGAAGCCCCGCAGATTAACGTCTGCGGGGTTTTTATTTGCGCGTCAAAAAATGCCAAAAGTGCCTTAACTAATGGCACCTACCGCTAATGCCTGTCAGTTAAGCGTTACTGGGGCTGCTTTGCAGCCTTTCGCGGGCACGCCCGCTCCCACACGTTTCAAGCGCTGAACTCAAGAAATGCGCGATCCCCTGTGGGAGCGGGCGTGCCCGCGAAGGGCCGCAAAGCGGCCCCAGTAACGCTTAACTGACAGGCATTAGCCCTACGCCTGATTGCGTACTGCTGAGCCCCGGCCATGACGCTGTCTTGCGCCCCTTACGAGGCGCACGTGCGGGCTGGCCGAAATCAAGCTGTTGCTGGCATGCTTGTCTGCGCACGAAAGGGAGCAAAGGGTGCCCGTAATGAATCGTTCTTGCACTACCTACTACTTGGAAATGACTTCGGCTTCAGACCTGCAGGCAAAGCCCCAGCGGCATGACCTACAGATTATCGAGTGCGAAGTGCCTCAGGCGCTATTCAACAAATTCCTCTACCAGCTCGTAGGCGCGTCCTGGGAATGGGGCGATCTTGATACCTGGCATGACGCCGATTGGCAGGCACTCGTTGAGCAGGATTGCCATCGAACGTGGGTTGCCTACCACCGAGGTGCAATTGCCGGCTACTACGAGCTTTATCGCCCCGATGGCCGTAACAGTGAGATCCGATATTTCGGGCTGGCGCCGCAGTTCATTGGGTGCGGGTTCGGCGGGGCGCTGTTGAGCCACGCCGCCCTATCTGCATGGGAGTGGCCTGGCACAGAGCGGGTATGGGTGCACACGTGCACACTTGACCATCCTGCTGCCCTTCAAAATTATCAGGCACGGGGATTTCGCATTTACAAGCAGGTGGAGGAAGCAGGCTAATGAGCGCCTGCGAAGCGGGAAGCCCGGCTACCCGCTTCAAAACCCCAGGTCCCCCTGACGGTCCCGATCATTGGCAGGCTCTATCAACTCCGCCCCCTCGTTGCGAACATTGCCCACTGCTTTTCCAACCGGAAACCAGCGGAAATCCTGTGCGGGGCGGCAGCCTTTTTCGATGATCGTCGCCGCACGTTGCGCCGATGTGGCGGGGTCCAGCCATTCCCTTGCCAGTTGCGGCGTCAGCACCAGAGGCTTTCGGTCGTGGATGTCGATAAGCCCCTGGTCTGCGGCTGCAGTGATGATCACGAAGCCATCGCGCTCATCCGGTGCCACGCCGTGGTGCACCTCTGCCAGCGCCGCAAAGAAAAGCGGGCCGCCGTCGGCACTGGTGATGTAGCAGGGCTGCTTGCGCTTTGGGTCCGCTGGATCCGCGAGCCACTCAAACCAACCATTGGCAGGCGCCAGGGCTCTGCCGTTCGGCCAAAGCGCCTTGAAGAACTTACCTGTCACTGCCGTCTCGGCTCGAGCATTGATCGGATCCGGGCGCTTGCCTTTGGCCCAGGCAGGCGACCAACCCCACTTGACCCGATCCACGTACAAACCGTCACCACGCTGGCGAACGAGTTCCACGCGCGTGGACGGCGCAACGTTGTAGCGGTTGATCGGCTCGTGGTCGTAGCCATTGATCACCACCAGGTCCAGCGCGAGCTGGCGCAGGTAGTGATCCATCGACTCGTAGATCGAGTAGCGCCCGCACATAATCCACCTCTCGTCCGTCAGAATTTTCGCCGTGCGTGATTGACCGCATGCCCAATGCCGGATTTACTGTATATGCATACAGTTTGCATTGGACTTTCCGTCATGACCATCACCTATCTCGGTCCGCCGACTGGCGGCACCGAATCCTTCCCGCAGTACTCGTTCCACGTTCCGGCCGGTTTCCCTTCGCCTGCCGCAGACCACCTGGAAGGCCATATTTCCCTGGATGAGCTGTTCGACATCCGCGCACCCCATGTGTATCTGGTGAAAGTTGAAGGCGACAGCATGCAAGGCGCTGGCATCTACTCAGGTGATCTGGTCATCGTAGACCGTGGCCGTGAGGCGGAGCACGGCGACATCGTCATTGCCGCGGTCAACTGCGAGCCGGTGTGCAAGCGCCTGCACCGCCGCGACGGGGTGGTGATCCTCAAGTCTGAAAACCCCGCTTACCCGGCGCGGTACATCATGGAAGGGGATGACTTCGTGGTATGGGGCGTTGTGCGTTACAGCGTTCGTGACCATGCGCAGTGACCCGGTTTTCGCGCTCATCGACTGCAATGCGTTCTACGCGAGCTGCGAGCGTGTGTTCAGGCCCGACCTGGCCAAGACCCCGATCGTGGTGCTGAGCAACAATGACGGCTGCGTGATTGCCAGGTCATACGACGCAAAACCCTTCGTGAAGATGGGCGAACCGTATTTCCAGGCCAAGGACAAATTACGCCGCCACGGCATCAAGGCTTTCAGTAGCAATTACGCGCTGTATGGCGACATGAGCGAGCGCGTCATGTCGCTGATCGAGTCGATGGTGCCTGCCGCCGAGGTCTACAGTATCGACGAGTGCTTCGCTGACCTGTCCGGAATTCAGGGCGACCTGACCCTGTTTGGGCGAAATGTGCGTTCAAGAGTCTTTCAATGCACGGGCATCCCGGTTGGCGTTGGCATCGCCGGTACGAAGACGCTCGCCAAGCTGGCCAACCATACGGCCAAGCGCATACAGGCCCAGACGGGCGGGGTTGTGGACATTACCGATGCGTTCAAGCGCGACTGGGTGCTCCGCAATACCAAGGTGAAGGAGGTGTGGGGTGTTGGCCGGCGCATGGCCGCGCACTTCGAGGCAATGGGCGTCCATACGGCGATGGACCTGGCCAGGGCCGATGCCTGGACGCTGCGACGCAAGTTCAGCGTGGTCGTGGAGAAAACGGCCCGGGAGCTGGCCGGTACGCCCTGCCTTGAGCTGGATGAGGTCGAGCCGCCGAAGCAGGAAATATGCTGCAGCCGCATGTTCGGCAGGCGGCTTGCTGACCTGGCGCCGATCAAGCAGGCAGTGGCCACCTACGTTGGCCGTGCGGCGGAAAAATTGCGTGCCCAGGGTTCGCTGTGCAAGCGCATGCGCGTCAGCATCCGCACCGGCATGTTCAACCCGCAGGAGCCACACCACGCCCAGGGAGCATTGGTGGAGCTGCCCTATCCGACCTGCGACACACTGCTCATGACCGGGCTGGCTACGGCAGCGGTCGAGCAAATCTTCCGCCCCGGGTTTCGCTACAGCAAGGCCGAGGTGCTGTTGATGGACCTTCGACAACCGGGCGAATTTTCAGAAGATCTTTTTGCCCTGAAGCAGTCGGTGGCGTGCGACCGATTGATGGCGGTCATGGACGACATCAATGGGCGCTGGGGGAGGGGTACAGTGCGCACTGCCAGTGTGCCCGCGGTGCCGGATTGGGGCATGAAGAGGGAGATGATGAGCCAATCCTACACGACGCGAATTGACCAGTTGTGGAAGGTAAAATGCTGAGTCGCGCCTCGGCTTGAGTTCTCCGCAGGCTAAAAGCCTGCGGAGGGTACGTCGGTTAGCTCAAAACCCTGTTTGACCGTTGTTGTACAGGATGGTGTAAGAGTCATCGGTTCTTGGCTCTATCATGATGGGCATGCCGAACAGCTCGCCTCGGCATTGGCATTCACTGATCTTGCAGCGAGGCACATCACCTCGCCTGAACACCCTCCATAAGGCCTCATCGTGTATCAGGATGCGCTTGACCAAGTTCCCTGGCGCCTCGCTGACCTGCGCAACGTAGTGGTCAAGGTCACAACCGAAATACGGTATGGTAACTTCTTGTACAAAGCCGATATTCACACCATGCTTCTCGAGATCCTGCCTGATACGCTCGATCACCTCTTCTGCTTCACTTTTTATCATGATGGGTATCTCACGTTGCGTGTGTTCATCAAGAACTTTAGCTCACGCGGCGGTGATGCCCTGGTCACTCTGTCGGATTTTTGTGCGCAGCAGCGAGTAACGCAGCGCTAGCCTTCCGGCAGGCTCGTTCCACAGATGAATTCCTTCGACCCCAGCCGGTGTGACCCATGCTCGACCACATAGCCCGCGCCGCGCCGCCGCGCCTCTGCCTGTGCTGTTTGCTGGTCGGCATAGACATCGACAAAATGCCAGGGGTAGCGGTCTCTTAGTACACCCCATCCAAGCACCCAGCCTGGACGGCTGGGGTCTTGGGGAAGAATTCTGGCCAGGCTGCGAATGGTCATTGCTGTCTCCTGCAAGTACAAGCCGTACAGACCATTCAAAACCCTCACGTCGAACAGTGCGAGATTTTTCTTTGAACCTGGTATGCCGGTGATCGGTCAGCATCACCGAAGGGAGTGGTCTGTATCAGGGTATTTCCCAGCGTACTGTTGAAATGTTTCTCAGCTATGGTTGAACGTAAGCGATGTTCACCAACGACGGAGTCAGGAATGGATTATTCCAGCATGGTTGAATCGTTGGACAAGATTCTCAAAGAAGCGGCTGCCGATTGCCCGCATGAGGGTGGGCCGGCCGGCCAAGTGTTTGTCGGTGCTGGCAATCATCAATGTATTCGTAGCCATGCGTGCGCAACGTCGCCACTCGTGGACGGGGTGACCCCTTTGCTACAGGGCATGAACGCGCGGTCGAACTTGAGCGTTGCCCCAATGGGCAGAAACTGACCGGTGGAAGCGAAGCCCGCAACGGATTGTCTGCGGGCTGTGCAGTGGTAATGTTCGGCGCGTAGTCAGCAGGTCAACCTTCGAACTGGATCACCATGCGGCCTTTGATCTTGCCTTCCAGCATCTCGTCGAAGATCTGGTTGATGTCTTCGATCAGCCGGAGTGTCACCTTGGGCACGACTTTGCCTTCTGCGGCAAAGTGGAAGGCCTCCTGCAAGTCCTGGCGGGTGCCCACCAGCGAGCCGACTACTTCGATGCCGTCCAGTACCAGGCGGGGGATGTTCAGGTTCATGGCTTCGGAGGGCAGGCCGACCGCAACCAGGCGGCCACCGGCACGCAGGGCGTCTACCGCCGAGTCGAATGCGGCTTTGGCTACTGCCGTAACCACGGCTGCATGGGCACCACCGGTCTTGGCTTGAATGACTTTCGCTGCATCCTCGGTGCGGGGGTTGACCACCATGTCGGCGCCCATCTCGCTGGCGAAGCGCAGTTGCTCGTCGTTGACGTCGATGGCAATCACTTTGGCGTTGAACACATTCTTCGCATATTGCAGGGCCAGATTGCCCAAGCCACCGAGGCCATAGATGGCGATCCACTGGCCGGGGCGAATGTTGGAGCTTTTCACGGCCTTGTAGGTGGTGACGCCGGCGCAGGTGACGCTGCTGGCCGCAGCAGAGTCGAGGCCATCAGGCACCTTGACCGAGTAGTCGGCCTTGACGATGCAGGCCTCGGCCATGCCGCCGTCGACGGTGTAGCCGGAATTCTTCACTTCGCGGCACAGTGTTTCGTTGCCACTGGTGCAGTATTCGCAGTGCCCACAGCCCTGGTAAAACCAGGCAACGCTGGCGCGGTCGCCGGGCTTGAGCGAAGTGACACCGGGGCCTACTTCCTGAACCACTCCAATGCCTTCGTGACCCAGCACGACACCGGTCTTGTCACCGAAGTCGCCATTTTTGACATGCAGGTCGGTATGGCATACCCCGCAGCATTGCATCTTCAGCAGCGCTTCGCCGTGTTCCAGTGGGCGCAGGGTTTTCTCGACAACGTCCACGCGACGGCCTGGCGCAACAACAGCAGCTTTCATAGGAGCCTCCGTGTCTATCCGAATGAGCTTGAGTGATGGCCGGATCAGCATAGACCTTGCGCGCGAGGGGAAAACTGCTCCAGATCATGAGGGTGAGCAGCCACAGGCTGTCGAACAAAGAAAAGCCCGCGGCAAATGTGCGGCGGGCTGCAAGAACGTACGGAGCGGGGTCAGTGTGCGCAAGCAGATGTCGGTATTTCGTGAAGCGCAGGTGATCAGCCTGTCATTTGGGGCGGAGTCATTGGCGGGGCGAAAAAAAGCCCGCCATGAAGGCGGGCAAGCAACGTTTGAAGGGAGAGCCTGCAGATTGGGCCGGTGGCATTAACGGTGCATTAATAGCCCCCATTGACCCGGCACCTCGATCGGCCTATACAGGCCTGCCAAACACTTCAGGAGCCAGCATGCGCGACCAAGACGACCTTCACGAGCCGGAGCACGATCATCTTCTCGATCACGAATTCCTCTATGGCGACGACGTGGAACACGAGGCGGACGCCCAGGGCGCCGAGGATGAGCTGGAGGAAGACGAAACGCCGGGTGACTTCGATGACCTTGATGAAGAGCGGCTCGAGCACCCGGCGTGGTTCGATGACTGCGACGAGTGACTCAGCGCCCGTCTACGGAGAAGCGCCCAGGGCCGCTCACGGCCAATAGCATCAGGCCACCCATAATGGCCATGTTCTTCAGGAACTGGGTCATGTTGGCGCTGCGTTCGGGGTCGACCATGTTCCAGAAAGGGTGGCCGATCAGCGCGGTGCCCAGCACGAACAGCGCGAACAGTGCTGCCAGTGGCCGGGTATAGAAGCCAACGATCAGCAGGATGGCGACCACGAACTCCATCAGTACCGCAATTGCGGCCGCCAGCATCGGGGCGGGTGCACCCAGGGAGGTCATGTAGGCGACGGTCCCGTCGAAACCGGTCAGTTTGGCCCAGCCTGACAAGACGAACAGGATCATCAACAGCACGCGGGCAAGCAGGATGATGATGTCGCGTTGACCATCGAATAGGGAGTAGCGCATGGCGGCGTTCCAGTGGACAAATGTATGCTCCACTTTAGCAGCTGCGCAAAACATTGCTGCCAGACGCTAAAAAGGCGCCATGCAGGCGCCTTTTCAGGGGAATTTGGTGCGAGTAGCGGGACTCGAACCCGCAAGGCTCACGCCGACAGATTTTAAGTCATTCTGCCCCTCATTCCGCTTACGAGAGCTGTTGAAAGCTTACGAGAGCTGAACTCGGCTTACTTGAGCTTAAAAGCTTTGAGAATCAAAGCCTTGAAGTGAATATTGCACCGCTGCCGAGGGCTTGTGAGAGCTGAGCAGGGCTGTTGGGTGCTGAGTTGAGCTGCCGGCGCAGCTACCAAGCCCGCTACCAAGCTATCGAGTCGAATGAATTGATCGTTTTTTAGACAGCTTTAAGGCATGTGAAGGCTCACATACCTTAGGCACAAGAGATAGATCAGCAGGAATGTGGTGCTGATGGCCGGGTCTTGCGAAGGAGGGGGTGTTTAGTGGTGCCCCGAGCCGGACTCGAACCGGCACACCTTTCGGCGGCGCATTTTAAGTGCGATGTGTCTACCAATTTCACCATCGGGGCGCGATGTGAGCTGGCGATTAGACACGAAAATCTTGCGGAAATCAACGGTTTAGAGCCAGGAAGGAGTGTGGGCGTGGCATTGAAGATCAATTTCACTAAAGATGCGCTTAGAGACCTGGTTTGCCCTGAGGGTAAGTCTGAGATTTATGTGTATGACACTCATACAAAAGGCTTGGCTTTACGCGTCACTAAAGCCGGTGGAAAAACCTTTAAAGATCAGCGGCGCAATTGGCGATTATACGAAAACCTACGATAACTACATCAGACCTGTGTACGGTGATCTAGCGTTGATCGCTGTGACGAATGACATTGTGCTTGAACTGCATGCTAAAAAAACTGCGCCAGTGATGAGGGCTAGTGGGAAAATGAGTCAGCCGCGCAACCGTTCGGCTAATAAAGCGGTTTCGTTATTGGGCTCGGTTTTCTCTTATGCCATCGTTTTTTATAAGGATGAGGCAGGGGCGCGTATTTATACTTACAATCCGGTGGATATCATGACTGCGCTTGGCAATTGGCATGACAACAAGCGCGACAAGATTCGGGTAAATCCAAACGAGCTTGGAGCTGTTATCTCAAGTGCAATCGAAATTGGTGATGCTCAGCCACGGCGCGAAGTCCCAACCTCATTTAAAACTGCATCAGCAGCTGTTCTCTTTATGCTTTTTTCGGGTGTTCGTCCTGGCGAAATTGAGAAGATCAGAAAAGGCTATGTTTGTCATGAAACCAGATATATTGTATTACCTCCTCGTGACAAAGCTGATGAGTCTGATTCGCTAAAAGACTCCGAGGAATTCCACTTGGTACTCAATGACTCTGCGTATTGTCAATTGCTATATGCGATGAGGCAAACTAGCGGTGATTACGTATTTGCTGGTGTCGATCAACCCAAAATTAGTGAGTCGAATGTCAGGGACTTTTTGACTAAAGTTTCTAAAAGTCTTATCGATAGGAAGCATCTCCCACGGAAAATTCTTCGAGACATTTTCATTTCTATTGCTGAGCGTGCTGAGGTTGGAGCGTTTTATATTAAAGTCCTCTGCAATCATGACGGGGAGTGGCAGTCCGTGGACGTTACCGATGGCTATAAAACTGCATATCTCTCAGAGATTCGGCGAGCTGCAATTAGGGTCGAAGATGAGATTTATTCCAACGCCCAGGTTGATAAAGGATACGTTTGTCGTGGCTTTCTGCACACCTTGAGACCTCTCGACACTCAAATACTTGACGCAAAGTCAGTATCGCTCTAGCACCGATTCGACTACCTGTAAGCGAAATCGCAATAGTTGCTTGCGACGTCGCAGTATTGTCTTGTGGTTTCGCACTTGATTACTGTGATTTCGCTTTGTGTTCCTGCGGTTTTGCACTCTGGTACTGCGATTTCGCATTCACACCTTGCGAGGGCTTGGTTATATATTCAACTTTCTCGAATTAATTGTTGAGACACTAGAAGTGACCGGTCGTTTCGTTGTGCGAAGCAATGTTGTGCAGCAGCATGGAGTTGCCGCCAGCAAGCTGAACTTCCCATTCATGGAGGGGCTGCATCTGGACGTATCCTTGGGTGTGGGGTGCTGCCTATAAGTGGCCGCAATCTGAGGCACAAGCGGCCCAGCAGCAGCCTCACTCCAGAATCCGCTTTACCTGCCAGCCGCAATGCAGACCGAGCAGGATGCACGAGTGGGCTTGAATGGCCCAAAAATTCTCGGAAAGGGTCAGCCGCACACAGTCGAGGTACGCTTTTTGCTAAGGAAATGCGTTTCTTGTAGGAGGTCGATCATGAAAAATAATCAAGTGGACATGACCACTGACGAGCTCGACCTCTTCACACAGGTCATCTGGAGGCTCAAAGCCTCTGGTGGTGACCAGGAGGATGTGAGGCGTCAAATCCTGGTGGATGTTACCAAGCTTCTCAAATCCGACTTCGGGGCTTCATACGTTTGCGACGATAGGCGTGCAGTTTCCACGCGTTGTGTATCGCTGAACATCGATTCCCGCAAGCTCATCGAATACGACAGCCACAGGCATGTGAATGACATCGTCACCTGGAAAATGCGGTCATTGAGGACAGCGACCTGTGTAGATGATGTGATCGACCGGAAATCGCTCGAGGCCAGTGAGCATTACGTTGATTTTCTGAAGCCATGCGGTATGCACCACGGGATCAACGTCTTCTTCTTTGATCAAGGGCGCGACATCGGAGACCTGAGGATATGGCGTAGCGCCGACCAGCCATCATTCAACTATCGCGATGTGGCCATGCTGAACGCCCTAACGCCCTATTTCGAACAGTCGTTGTCGTGCGTCTCTCCGCCCCCTGGCGTGGGCCTTACCAGGCGGGAGGTATCGGTGATCGAACACGTCGCAGCAGGTTGCAGCGACAAGGAGATCGCACGTTTGATGGGTATTGGATTTACCACAGTCAGAACGCACCTCAAGAATGCGATGCACAAAACTGGTGCAAGCAATCGTACCGAACTGGCGGTACGGGGCCGGCCCCACTGAACACATCCTCAATTATGAGGATTTTTGAGTAGTTCTCCGTATGGGTAAATGAGGCACCGGTGCCGGAGGGGTATCGGCCAAACCTCGGAAACCTAACGTGAATAAAAAAACAGCACTGCTGGCTTTGGCCATCACATCCGGAATTTCAAACAGCTACGCTGCGGAAGCTCTGAGCCCTCTCTACACCCTCAGCGCTGAGCAGACCGCTCAGGCAATCTGCAGCAAGCAGGTCACCAGCCAGGAAGTAGTCAAATACTGGTTACAGCGGATTCATGCACGCCCCCAGCTCAACGCGTTCATCGCTGTAGATCACCGACGTGCCTTGGCGGAAGCTAAAAAGGTCGATGCTCGGCTTTCAAGCGGTAGGGAATGCAGGCCACTCGATGGCGTCCCGATTGCCATCAAAGACAACATTCAAGTTGTAGGTTTCGCAAATACTGCTGGCACTCCAGCCTTGCGCCATTTCATGCCTAAGGCGAACGCCCCTATCATCGACAAGCTCGAGGCCGCTGGGGCAATCATCCTCGGCAAAACCAACATGCATGAGTTGGCGTTTGGCGTGACGGGGTACAACCTGGGTTATCACACCAAAGATGTGATCGGCATTCGTAACGCTTTCGACCAATCTCGGATCTCAGGTGGCTCGTCATCTGGCAGCGCAGTTGCTCTTGGAGCGAGAATGGTGCCTATAGCACTGGGTACTGACACAGGTGGGTCAACTCGAGAACCTTGTGCGTTGAATGGCTGCTTAGGTTTCCGCCCCACGGTTGGTCGCTACAGCGGTCAGGGTATCACCCCCATTTCCCCTACCCGTGATACAGCAGGGCCCATGGCGAATACAGTCGGGGATGTGGTGTTACTCGACTCAATTCTAAGCGGGAAAAACCCATTGCCCGCAAAACCAGCAAATGGAATCCGCCTCGGACTACCGGATTTCTTTTGGGCAGATCTGGATAGCGACGTAGGGAAAGCTGCAAGTCAAGCACTTGAAAAACTCCAGGCAGCAGGCGTGCAGGTCGTTCCAGTTCAGATGCCTAAGCTCAAAGAGCTTGCTGCGGCAGTAGCCACTCCCGTAGCGATTGTTGAGGCCAAGAAAGCACTCTCAGCATATCTGAAGGAGCAAAATACTGGTGTCTCGTTCGACCAGTTGGCTTCACAGGTAGCAAGCCCTGACGTCAAGGCCATTTTCAACGACATGGTTGTTCCGGTACTCGTTCCTGGTGCTGATGGAAAGATGGTCGCGGGTCAGCCTATCTATGACCAAGCCATCAAAGAAGGCCTTCCTAGACTGGAAGAACTCTATAAGCGCACTTTCGCAGAGAACAAAATTGACGCACTTCTGTTCCCTGCTGTTCCTGAGGTGGCAATCAAAACTGGCCCAGAAGCCGGAACCCCTGAAAACTTCCTACGCATCATCCGGAACTCCGATCCGAGCAGTAATGTAAAAATGCCCGGCTTGAGCATTCCAATTGGCCTAGGTGAAAAATCCAAGCTTCCCGTAGGAATGGAGATTGACTCCCTACCTGGCCAAGATGACGAGCTTCTCGCCATTAGCCGAACCCTTGAGTCGATTTGGGGCCCTGGCCCGATTCCAAGCATCGCTCACTGAAAAGCAAGTCAATAGCTATTTTTGAGTTCTGGGTAGACGTATGAATAAGTATAAAAGCTTTGCGGGCACCCCTGTGCGTGAATTAAGTTTTAAAGCGGTATTGACCATCACCGCAATCACTGGAGTCTTATTATCCAGCATTGCGTTGGGAGATGACAGCGCATTCAAACCGCATTATGTCGTCACGAACCAATCTCTTAAAAATCTGGACACGGGGCCACGCCCCCACAGCTTTGCGAATGCGGGGGCGATCTTTGCAGGAGCCGATTTAGACCTCGGCAAGCTACTTGATAACAACCTGGGTACTTTTCACTTCGAGTACACTTTCTTCCCTTGGATGAGGAATGAGGGCGTACCTACTGCCGATAAATGGCAAGGTGCAGTGGGCAGTGCTCTGGCCGGTTCGGTGATGCACAATGACATCGATGCAGGCTATTTGTCGCTCTTTGCGTACAGCCAGAATTTCCTGGATGATCGTTTGCAAATTACAGCGGGTCGGACTAACGCCAAGCGTTACTTCTATGTGTCCAACTGTGGGACTATCGTAGCATGCAACGACCCACTGATTGAGTACACAACCGGCATTCTGCCTTACCCATATGGCAGCTGGGGTGGCTATGCCAAATACACTGTGAATGACAATATGTATGTTCACGGTGGTGTATTCGAATCCAACCCCGAAGACTATCTTAAAAAAACTAAGGGGGTTCACTGGGATCCGGGCAATGCCAGCGGAGCAACCAGCCTCGCCGGGGTGGGCCTTGAGCAGACAATTGCCCAGAACCCCTATCCATACCGCTATGAGCTTAATGCCTTCCACAACAGCGCTGAGCAGATAGATATTTCTGATGGCTCGAAACATCGAGGCAGCAGCGGGGCCATCTTCCGGTTCAGTCAGACCGTGGCTCGTGATGACCTCTCAGATCCCAAGTCGCTTGGCCAGGCCTGGCAGGTGTTCGGGGCATGGTCATACAATGCTGACAACTCGCAGCCGTTCGAGCATTTCCTAGAGGCTGGTGTTACCCGAGTGGGGCCATTCGGTCGACCTCAGGATTCTGTAAGCCTCAAGGCTAGCTACCTGCGCCTGTCCGACAAGCAAGTTGATTTCCAGAATCAGCAGCGCTTCGCTGCAACTGGCCGAGATCAGCATATGTCAAAGGGAGAGTCTCGGGTCGAGCTGAACATGCATTGGCAGGCAACCAAGTACCTGTCATTTGAGCCGAGCGTTCAGTACATCTTCAATCCGAGCAACTTTTACAACCCAAGTGCTGAGGTGAGCGGAAATGGCACGGTGCTCGGCCTTCAAGTCGTCTACGACCTGGGCTCGCAGATTGGACTGTAGATAAATCGATGGTTGCCTACCACTAAAGGTGGGCAACCTCCGTTGAATCACTCGTTTTCGCCAATTGCTGCCTGGACTTGGTTGATAAACCAAGTAAGCGCAGTAGATTGCTCACTGCGTGAGTGCCAATGCAACGTCACTTCAAAGCATGGAACCTCAAACGGCAACTCCATTGTTTTCAACTTGGAAGGCAGCGGCATCTCGCAGAAGCTCTTGGCAATCCTGCTTGGCAGAATGACAAGAAGCTCAGTACCTGGAATTACTTTCGGCAGGACTGAGAAGTGGGGAAGCTTCAGTTTAATTCTTCGCTTGATACCAAGCCGCTGCAGGACATCCTCTGCCATCCCGTGTCCTGAGGTTCTGGTGACTAACACATGGGGTTCGATCTTGAACTGCTCCATGGATAGGTCAGATCCAATACGAGGGTGAGCACCATCAAGCAGGCAGACGTAACGTTCAGAAAGTAACGTTTTTGATGAGATACCAGCTGCGGTAAGAGTCCGGCTGCAGATTGCGGCGTCAACATGACCCTCACTCAGCCAAGTGCCAACAGACTCAATTTCTAGAGGAACAATTTCCAGCTCTATGTTTGGAGCCGTCACATTGAAGTTATGCATCAAGCCCGGCAGAAAGGCCATTTCTCCCAGGTCAGACAGTGCAAGTTTGAATCGTCTGGTGGAGTGGCTTGGCTCAAAGCGCTTCGCATCTGCGACCACGGTATCAATGCACCTCGAGGCTTCCTTAAAGCCTGGGTACAGCTGAGCAGCCAGCCTGGTGGGTTGCATCCCCTGGCTACTTCGCACGAAAAGAGCATCGTCAAACTGCTCCCGAAGCTTAGCCAGCGAGTAGCTGACGGACGGCTGAGTGACGCAAAGGCGCTCAGCTGAAACGGTCACGCTGCCGGTTTCATATAGCGTAATGAAGGCCGTGATGAGGTTGAAATCGAACTGGGGCATAACAGGCACCAAAATAAAGGCTGTCTATATAGTACACACAAAACATTGATTTGCTCGATTCTTAAGCGCTTTTTACGATAGTCCTGTCACGTACCAACGGGAATTCTCTAAGTGAAAACAATACATTCCGCCTCCTACGCCCTGCTTCGCCGTCATGGCATGACCACCATGTTCGGCAACCCTGGCTCCAACGAATTGCCCTTCCTGAAAGACTTCCCGGAGGACTTCCAGTACATCCTCGGCTTGCACGAGGGCGCAGTGGTGGGTATGGCGGATGGCTATGCGCTGGCGAGCGGCAAGCCTGCTTTCGTAAACCTCCACGCTGCCGCAGGCACCGGAAACGGCATGGGAGCGCTCACCAACTCCGTGTACTCCCACAGCCCTTTGGTGATCACTGCAGGCCAACAGGTTCGTTCGATGATCGGCGTCGAAGCGATGCTGGCAAACGTGGATGCGCCACAACTTCCCAAGCCCCTTGTGAAGTGGAGCTACGAGCCCGCCAATGCCCAGGACGTACCACGTGCGCTGAGCCAGGCCATCCACATCGCCAACACAGAGCCCAAGGCTCCCGTTTACCTTTCGATTCCCTACGATGATTGGGAGCAGGACTCTCCTGCAGGTGTTGAGCATCTGGTAGATCGCGAAGTGCAAGTTGCCGGCCTGCCAGATACCCGGCAATTGGCGGTGCTCGCTCAGCGGCTCGACGCAGCCAAGAACCCGGTTTTGGTTCTGGGCCCGGATGTCGATGCCACGCGTGCGAACCACGCTGCAGTAATGCTGGCGGATAAGCTTCGCCTGCCTGTCTGGGTGGCTCCATCCGCTTCACGTTGCCCGTTCCCGACCCGCCACCCTAGCTTCCGTGGCGTACTGCCAGCTGCTATCGCTGGGATTAGCAAAACGCTTGATGGTCATGACCTGATTTTGGTCGTAGGTGCTCCAGTATTCCGCTACCACCAGTTCGCTCCAGGTGATTACCTGCCGGCAGGTGCCCGCCTGATTCAGATCACCTCCGACCCCCAAGAAGCCGCGCGCGCGCCAATGGGCGATTCTCTAATCGGTAACATCCGGGCCACCCTAAGCGCTGTGGCTGAAGCCGTTCGGCAGCGTGACATCGCTTATCCAGCACAGCGTGAAATCGCCCCTGCCGCCGCAGACGAACCCAATCGCTTGCACCCCGATTCGCTGTTCGAGGTTCTCGACGCAGTTGCCCCGTCAGACGCCATCTACGTGAAGGAATCTACTTCGACGACCACTGCTTTCTGGCAGCGCATGAACCTTCAAAACCCTGGCAGCTATTACTTCCCGGCAGCTGGTGGTTTGGGCTTCGGCTTGCCTGCCGCAGTAGGTGTCCAGTTGGCAGAGCCAAATCGCCGCGTAGTAGCACTGATTGGTGATGGTTCCGCTAATTACGGGATCACCGCTCTTTGGACTGCTGCCCAATACAAAATCCCAGTAGTTTTCGTGATTTTGAAAAATGGAACCTACGGTGCCCTCAGATGGTTTGCCGGCGTATTGGAAGTAGATAACGCACCAGGCCTCGACGTTCCTGGCTTGGACTTCTGTGCGATTGCCAAAGGCTATGGCGTTAAAGCGGTTAATGCGGATACCCGAGAGAAGTTTGAAGCAGCATTGCGTGCAGCCCTGGACTCCACGGAACCAACTGTCATTGAGGTTCCAACTGTAACTATCCAGCCTCACTAAGAAATCTGTCATACATTATAACAACAAGAGAAGTGCTTACTATGTCTAATCAAAGTGCGCTATCAGCTGCCGCGAACGCCCCACTCGGGCGTTTGCACTACGGGCTCCTTTTTTGGTGTTCGTTTATCATGCTGTTCGATGGGTACGATCTGGTCATCTACGGATCTGTTGTACCCCGTCTCATGGAAGAGTGGGCAATTTCACCAATTCACGCCGGTTGGATGGGCAGCGCCGCGCTGTTCGGGATGATGTTCGGCGCTGTGCTTATCGGCCCCCTGGCCGACCGGTTAGGTCGACGAAAAATCATCTTGGGCTCGATGAGCCTAGCAAGCTGCTGTGCTCTGGCTACAGCTGTTACCTGGGACGCACCAAGCTTCGCAGTCCTGCGATTTGTCACTGGCGTGGGGCTGGGAGCCGCGATTCCCAATATCGTGGCTTTGATGAACGATTTGGCCCCTGCGGCTCGTCGCAGCAGTCTCACCACCATCATGTTGAGCTTCTATTCCGTAGGAGCTATGGCATCCGCGATGATAGCGATCTGGATCATCCCTAGATTTGGATGGGAAGCAACGTTTCTGGTAGGGGGCCTGCCCCTGCTCGCGATGCCTTGGATGTACCGCCAACTGCCTGAGTCCTTGGCATTCTTGCTGAGCAAAGATAAGGCCAAGGCTGCAGAGCTGCTGCAACGCCTTAATCCGCACGTAGACATCGCCAACGTTCACGTTGAGTCCGTAGAGAAATCCTCGACAAGCACCCCTCTGTCTCGTCTTTTCAGCGAAGGCCGAGCGGTTGGTACGGTATTCCTCTGGCTCGGCTTCGGGATGTGCATGCTGATGGTTTATGGCTTAAACACCTGGTTGCCCAAGATCATGATCGCTGCAGGTTATCCCCTTGGATCGAGCCTGATGTTCCTGGTGATTCTGAACCTCGGTGCGACTATCGGCGCCCTAGGTGGAGGTTGGCTCGCTGACAAGTGGGGGTGCAAAGCTACCCTGATCCTTTTCTTCGCCTTGGCGGTGGTTTCCCTCAGCATCCTAGGCATCAAGCCCGGCCCGTTTGTGTTGAACGTCATGCTGTTGATTGCGGGAGCCACCACCATCGGTACTTTGGCTGTCATCCATGCTTTTGCAGCCCAGCAGTACCCAAGCACGATCCGTGGCACGGGCGTCAGCTGGTGCTCAGCAATCGGTCGGTTCGGTGGTGTGGCAGGCCCGGCCTTGGGCGGCTTGATGCTCAGTCTGAACCTGCCAACTCAGCTCAATTTCCTACTGTGTGCAGCACCAGGAGTGATCGCGATTTTCGCTATCGTCCTCATCAAGAATGCAGCGAAAGAGCGTTCAGACATCCGTACCTGCGCCATCGACGCGCATTCCTGAATTCGAGACTAGGAGTACATCATGAGCGAGCAAAAAACCGATCGTTACGCCGATTTGAATCTTTTGCCAATTGCAGGCAAATGGCGCGAGGGTCGCGCCGGCAAGGCCCTTCAAGACACCAACCCTTATAGCGGTGAAACCTTGCTCCAGATCGAGCAGGCAAACCGTGAAGATCTCAATGAAGCCTATGCTGCGGCCCAAGAGGCACAAGTAGCCTGGAAAGAAATGGGCCCTGCTCAACGGTCTGGGATTATGTTGCGTGCGGTTCAGATCTTCGATGAACGCAAGGAAGAAATCATCGAGTGGATCATCAAAGAATCAGGCTCGACCCGCATCAAAGCTCAAATTGAATGGGGGGCTGCGCGTAGCATCACCCTGGAATCGGCTTCGTTCCCTGCACGTGTCCATGGCCGCATTCTGCCCTCCAATGTTCCAGGCAAAGAGAACCGCGTTTACCGCGAACCACTGGGCGTTGTCGGCGTAATCAGCCCGTGGAATTTCCCATTCCACCTGACACAGCGCTCTGTAGCACCTGCACTGGCTTTGGGTAACGCAGTCGTCATCAAGCCTGCGAGCGATACACCCGTGACTGGTGGTCTTCTCAGCGCTCGTATTTTTGAAGAAGCAGGCGTACCGGCTGGAGTAATCAGTGTTCTGGTCGGCCCTGGCGCAGAGATCGGCGACGCCTTCGTTGAGCACCCGGTTCCCAAATTCATTTCCTTCACAGGGTCGACCCCGGTTGGAGCGAACATTGGCCGTATTGCCAGTGGCGGGGAGCACCTGAAACATGTGGCACTTGAGCTGGGCGGTAACAGCCCGTTCGTGGTCTTGGCTGATGCCGATCTCGATCAAGCGGTAGCGGCTGCGGTCATGGGCAAATTCCTGCACCAAGGGCAGATTTGCATGGCCATCAACCGGATCATTGTGGAAAGCCCTCTGTACGATGCGTTCGTCGACAAATATGTAGCGCGGGTCAAAGCCTTGAAGGTGGGTGATCCAAGCCTGTCTGACACCGTGATCGGCCCAGTGATCAACCAAAAGCAGCTTCAGGGCCTGGTTGAGAAGATTCATCGCGCCCATGAAGAAGGGGCCAAGCTGGTAGTAGGCGGAGAGCCTAATGGTCAGGTACTACCGCCGCATGTGTTTGTTGACGTCACAGCGAACATGGAGATTGCCAGGGACGAAATCTTTGGGCCGCTCGTAGGCATTCAGAAGGCTGACAGCGAAGCACATGCTCTCGAGCTGGCAAACGACAGTGAATTCGGACTGTCGAGCGCCGTGTTCACTGGCGACCTGGAACGTGGTGCACGTTTCGCTCGCAAGGTCAAAGCCGGGATGACTCATGTGAACGATATCCCCGTGAATGATGAAGCTCATGCTCCATTCGGAGGGGAGAAAAACTCGGGGCTTGGCCGATTCAATGGTGAGTGGGCGATTGAAGAGTTCACAACTGATCATTGGATCAGTGTTCAAAGCGTTCCTCGCAAGTATCCGTTCTGATCGAAAAAGCTCGATAATTTAAAGCTGTTCCAGCTGGCTCCCATGATGGGAGCCAGCTGTGATTCACCATCCAAAAATAATAAAGGTGAGAAGTAATGCATAACTTCCCTCAAGGGTTGTATGGGGCGCTCGTCCTGGGTATTTCTATTTCAATACCTTTTTCAGTCGCGCACGCTGACTTTCTAGATGATACTTCCGTCAGTTTAGGAATGCGCAATGCCTATATTGACCGCGACTTTCATCAGTCCGATGCACCAAAATCCCGTGTTGGCAGCTGGAGCCAAGGCTTCGATCTGCGTATAAACTCAGGTTACACGGAAGGGCCCGTTCAGTTCGGCCTGGATGTCGATTCCCAATGGGCCTACAGGCTTGACGGAGGCGGCGGCAGAGGCCCGGATAGCGTCTTGCCCTATCACGCTTCAAGCCAGTCACAAGCTCGAGTTTACGGGCGTACAGGTGTAACAGGTAAAGCCCGGTTCTCAAAAACTGAGCTCAAGGTCGGCGAGCTTCGCCCGATGTTACCAGTAGCCTACATTGATGACTCGCGCCAATTAGTGACCACCTACCAAGGCGCTCTCATTGAATCTAAAGAGATTGACGGTCTTAGTGTTACCGCAGGCAGGATCACTGAGATCGCATCACGCGAGTCATCTAACAGAGAAAAGATTTACTTAATGACCGGGAGCGGTCGAGTAGCCCGCAGTGACGGCCTAAATTTTGCGGGCGGAACTTACGAGCTAAGTAAATCGCTTTCCGAAACATACTTTTACGGCCAGCTGGAAGACATCTATAAGCAAAATTATCTCGGATTAGCTCATGTTCTTCCATTCGGGGATGGATATAGCCTGAAGACTGATCTTCGCTATTACCATAACACCGAAGATGGCGCGGCGCTTTACGGGGATATCGACAACCAGGCATATGGCGTCATGACTGCCCTGAAAAAAGGAGGTCATACATTCACAATTGCCTACCAGCGCATGCTTGGTGACGATGGGTTCCCCGTTTTCAATGGCTATGCTCCGCAACCCTACTTGGTTAACTGGTCGACGTTAGGCTTCTTCAAGCCAAACGAAAGCTCATGGCAAGCCCGTTACGACTATGACTTCGCCGCTTCCGGTATTCCCGGCCTGCGTTTCATGAATCGATACATGAGAGGTACGGGTATTGATCGTGGCGATAACCTTGATAAGAACGTGGAGAGCGAACTCAACCTGGTTCTAAACTATGTGATCCAGAGTGGCCCACTCGCCGGCCTTGGTTTTGAATGGCGGCACATTGATGTCAAGACTCGATATGGTTCTGCCACCTTGGCAGGAGCAGATTACGACGAGAACCGCTTGATCACCACCTATACCTACAAGTTTTGGAATCCTCCCAAGGCGCTCCATTCCGGGGCGTCCTGCACATGAGTGAGCATAGGCGCTCTGCAATTTGTTAATCTACAGGCCGCCGAACACTCCATGTCACCAAGACGGCATCTTCGGTACAAAACTTGCTTGACTCACTCTTATTTGTAGGTGGGGCTTTCGAAATGGGTACATTCATCACCACTGCAGCCGTCCCCGGATCGGATGTGCCTAGCTTCTGGAACGAGATCAGTAAAAAATACTTCGTGGAACTCAAATGTAGCCTTGGTTCCAGGTTGGCTCACAGCGCTAGCACTTCTTTTCAGGCCTCGCTCTCCCACAATGCACTCGGAAATCTCGATCTCATCGACCTCCGTGCTACCCCGCACGCGGTACAGAGAGCAAACAATCACACTCAGTCCGAGGAATTTTTCATACTCAGCCTTCTAACTGAGGGTGTTTGTGAACTTTCTCAAAATGACAGAATGTGCCGAGTCTACCCCGGGCAGTTGGTGCTGTATGACACAAGAAGCGAATACAAGGTCGAGCTTCTCGAAACTTTCAGAATGTGCTCCATTAGGATTCCAGTGGACACAATGCGGCTTTATTCTCCTGCGGCAAGCAATGCCGTGGCCCTGCCTATCGATACCATGACCGGCATCGGCAGAATTATTTCAAATTTGATGCTTAATATATTTGAAGAGAAAGAGAGCAGTCCAGATATTAAAATGGACGATCTGGCAAAACCTTTGTTGGAAATGTTAAGCATAGGCCTTGATGGCGTCTGCGGAGTCAATGAGAAGCCAAATTCACGTTTATCTAATTATCACGCTGGAAGGGTAAGGCAATTCATTGAGGATAATCTTTATGATCCTGGTTTGACTGTAGATGCTGTAGCGACTGCCCTGAAAATGTCTTTGAGCTCGGTGCATAGAGCATTCGTGCATCAGCCATTGTCCGTAGGTGAGTTTATTGTTAGGCGGCGAATTGAAGCATGCCAGCAAGATTTGATTAGCCCAGTCACAGCCAACCGCTTGATTAGCGACATCGCCTATGACTGGGGTTTTTCAAGTAACGCGCACTTTAGTCGAGCGTTCAAAAAATATACTGGCCTGAGCCCTCGTGAGTACCGGTCGCTGCACTCACAAGGAACCCAAGAGGCGGGTAAGAAAACTCCCCTCAAGCCTGTGTTGCCAAGGGAGCACCTTTAGCCTTTAACGCGAGTGGAGCTGTCTCCACAAAAGCGATTGAGACGACAGCGATAGCTGCGAACGCCACCCCCACCATTATCATTGGATATTGCAATCCAAACTGGTCAGCCAACCCACCTGCAACAATGGGCATGACAACGCCACCGAGCATTTCTCCGACACAGGTTGGAATACCTACTGCACTGCCTACAATGCGGCTTGGTACCGTTTCTGCGGGAATGATTGCCAGGAAAATAGGTGCAGTACCAAACCCAAAAATCCCCGCAACGAACAGCAGCCCGAACATGGCCGCCGGTAGTAATGGGTACAAAGCAAATATCAGCATCAAAACGCTGTACACAGCGGCGCAGGCGACCATGATTGGCTTCCTGCCCAAACGGTCTGAGATGGCGGGCATCGCGATCATGCCGATGAAACCACCAAAGCCCCAGCCGGAGATGATGATTCCGACTGTATCAAGCTCAAGCCCAACGACCTTTGTTAGGTAGAGCGCGACGAAAGTGGAGAATACGAATAGTCCAGTCTGGAAGAAACATCCGGCAACCGTTGCTACCCATATATTCCGGTAACGCAAGGCTGCAAACGCTCCAGCATTCTCGTGTGGTGAATTTTGTCCAAGTGGCGCATTCGGCTCCTTCATAACCTTGGCAATACAAAACGCTAAGATCAAACCAGGAATGCCAACCACAACAAACACCATCTCCCATGGCATGTAGTTATTAAGTTGAGTGGCGATGATGGGGCCCAGACCGATTCCAAGCAGGGGGAAAAATGCCTGATGGATCCCTAAGTTCATCCCCTTTTTTTCGGGCCGTGATGCCATGGCGATTGCAGCTACGCTGGTGCTGAATACGCCACCTTCTCCTACGCCCAGCAAGCCTCGAACCACGAGCATACTGGTGAAGCTTTTTGCCAATGCAGTCATCCAAGTCATCAGGGAGAAAAAGACGCTGGAATAAATAAGGACTCTTTTTCGTCCATATTTATCGGACAAACTCCCCAGCACCCAAGTTGATATCGCCCAAGTGAACGCCAACACAGATGCTACAGCTCCTGCCTGCATGTTGTTCAAACCAAGCTCCGGAATAATAACCGGGAACAGGTATAGAACCACAAATCGGTCAAGCCCTACTATACCGAAAAGCAAGGCAAGCAAAAGTACAATCTTAAACTCATACGTCATCGATTTCATGATGTGCTTGTGACCTTTGAATTCAAATTTTAATGTTATTTAAAAACCAAAGCCGTAAGCTACACCGGACACCAGGCGCACGCGGCGAAATTTTTCATAGGAGCTCCACAAGTATTGTTATTAGGCAGTGAGCTGAATTGCAGAGAGGTCAACATCTTCGTGTTGAATCTCACCACTCTCAATTTATTTCGGGTACTTCCTCCGACTGGATAATGTTGGTTTCGTCTATTTGACCTTCATTGATGACCACAACGGGTCGGCGTGGAGACTTGTTTAACAAAAGTTGAGTAACATCAGGTCTCGAGTAATGACCGGCGGGATCAGCAGCGAGCTTAGCGAGACTCAGCACTCCCAGATCCAAATCTGCAAGTAGTAGCCCTTCAGAATGCTCATCGATTGGAGAAGCTAAAGGCGAACCATCTGGGCCAAAAATTCGGGCGTGCCCACCACCCTCAGGCAAAAGCTTTCGAGCGTCATCGTTCATGCACAGGATTTCAATCATCTCCGGGCTGACAACGGAGCTGGGTGCGATGACGAAGCACTGACCTTCAACTGCATACGTCTGGGTGACAGCCGTGTTCACCTCAGGCCCAAGCGAGTAGGCAACGTCCCTATACAGTGAGAAGCTGGGCCAGGCTGCGATATGTATCTGCTCGTGCTGCGCATACATTGCATATTTGGTAAGTGGCTGGACATGCTCCCAGCAACACAGTGATCCGATCTTTCCGAGACTGGTGTCAACGACTGTCAGGTCGCTGCCATCCCCTTCACCAAACAAACAGCGCTCCACTAGCGTGGGCTTGAGCTTTCTGCGTGTGCTTAACGTGACGCCTTTATTGCTGATCAAGGCCTGAGCCATATACAGGCTGCCCCCTGATCTTTCGCTGAATCCAATAGAAAGGTGAATATTGTGACGCTTGGCCGCCTCCTCAAGTCGCCTGTATTCGACGCTGTCGACCATCATCGAATTATCGTGGTAACGCTGGACGAACTGCATCGACCAGGCGGGCGTGCCCAGCCACAGAAAGAAGGGGTAGCCTGGGAAGAAATTTTCCGGGAAAGCGATGAGCTCAACGCCTTCTTGGGCCGCTTGCCCGATAAGGCCAATAGCTTTGTCGATAGTCGCGTCAAGGTTGAGAAAAACGGGAGCTGCCTGGACGGCTGCTACCCTAAAAGAAGGGTGTGAGACTGGCATGGCGGTGTCCTCTTGGCCTGGGTCGGCCTCAGTCTAATCGCCGCTTGAATCCGCCTTTTGATCATCCATGTCAGGGAAATTGCTCCAATATCCCAGTCTACAATCGACCAGTTCCTATCCCAAAAAATATAAGCTTTGTCTATTTTCACATCGAAAATCATTTATTTGTCTGATGCGGCGTTGCGTGATTTCATGAGGTGCGACGAATCTAAATACTGTGGAGATATCATGAGAATTGCAGTCATTGGCGCCGGGGCTATGGGTGGACTTTTTGGAGCGCGCTTGGCGCTTGGCGGGCAAGAGGTATCCCTGATTGATGCATCCGAGCCAACCATCCAGGCAATCAAGCGCCAGGGCCTGATCCTCAAATCACATGGTGGCTCCAATACCCTGATGTTGCCTGTCGGGCGCGCGGATGACTTCCAAAACCCATTCGATCTACTCATCATTTTCACCAAAGGCTTTCACACCTCAGCGGCGATTGAGTCGGTAAAGCACCTGGTCGGCCCTAATACCTGGGCAATGTCTGTTCAAAATGGCCTGGGAAACGCTGAGCGAATCGCTGCAGTCGTACCAAATGAGCGCATCATTGTCGGTATGACCAATTTCCCCGCAGACTTGATTGAGCCGGGTGTAGTCAGTAGCCACGGTGAGGGGCATATCAACATCTGGACTGCCAGTGGCGAGGATGATGCCAACGTCCATCACATTGCCGAAGCCTTTACTGCAGCTGGATTGGAGTGCATTGCCAACCCAGACGTGCAAGTGGCAATTTGGGAGAAGGTCGCTTTCAATGCGGCACTGAATTCTCTCTGCGCAGTGAGTGGCCTGACTGTAGGCGGTGTCGGAAAATCGGAGCAAGGCAGAAGCTTGGCTAGCCAGATCATCAAGGAAACGGTTGCAGTCGCGAATGCCAGTGGAATTGCTGCTCAGCAAAGTAACGTAGCAACCGCCATCCAACACGCGTTTGATAATCATGTAAGCCACAAGCCATCCATGCTTCAAGACGTAGAAGCACGTCGCCGGACGGAGATCGACTTCATAAACGGTGCCGTCGCTGATCGTGGCCGGAATGCGGGTGTTGATACCCCTGTGCTGAGAACGCTTGGTGACTTGGTCAAGCTGATCGAAAGCGGCTATTGATTGAAAGACGCTTGGCTCCGAGGCCAAGTGCAACGTTACTGAATCAGGGTGTTGCATCATGCTGAAAAAGTAAGATGCAATGCCCTGGTGGCTACCCAACCAAACTGATCTGTCACATACCGATTTTGTCCGGCTAACACTGCGAACACGATCTCGACACCTGCTGCTCCCACCTTTCCTGTCTCACAGCATGAATATTACATACTGCAAGTGAATTCGTAGGCTGCCACGCAATACGCCACCGGCATCTCTCGATACCAATGGCGTTGCTGGAGATTTCTCAGATTCAGTCAATAGATTCGTAAGGCAATCCAACGTAGTTCTCAGCCACGCTCTTCCGACCTGTTTCAGACGACACGAAGTAATCCAGCTCAGTTTCGTGAATTCGCTGGCTGAACGAATCTGTACCTGCGAAGTTGTGGAGCATGGAGGTCATCCACCAGGAAAAGCGTTCTGCCTTCCATACACGACGCAGGCATATCTCTGAGTATTTGTTCAGCAGATCGGTACGACCATCCTTATAGACCTTGACCATGATGCGATACAACGTATTCACATCACTCGCTGCCAGATTCAGGCCTTTGGCTCCGGTCGGAGGAACAATGTGTGCGGCATCACCCAGAAGGAACATGCGCCCGTATTGCATTGGCTCTACGACAAAGCTTCGCAGCGGGGCAATGCTCTTTTCAATCGACGGGCCAGTGACCAGGCGGTTGGCCACATCCTCCGGCAGACGACTTTTCAGCTCACCCCAGAATCGCTCGTCTGACCAGTCCTCGACCTTTTCCTGAGCATCTACCTGGACGTAATAGCGGGTACGGGTTGGGGAGCGCATGCTGCACAGCGCAAACCCACGCTCATGCCGGGCGTAGATCAGTTCTTCATCCACTGGCGGGGTGTCGGCAAGAACACCCAACCAGCCGAAGGGATACACTCGCTCAAAGGCCTTGATTTTATCTGCCGGGATCGACTGGCGAGATACACCGTGGAAACCGTCACAGCCAGCCACGTAGTCGCAGTCAACCCTGACCGTCTCACCGTTCTTCACGAAGGTGACATAGGGCTTGTCACTCTGCAGGCCATGTGGCTGCACGTCATCAGCATCGTAAATGCTAAGTCCGCCAGCACCCTTGCGAGTCTGCAGGAGGTCGCGTGTGACCTCAGTCTGACCGTACACCATCACGGTTTTGCCACCGGTCAGAGCTTTCAGGTCGATATGTTCGCTCCGACCGTCGAACGCCACTTTGAACCCGTCGTGAATGAGGCCTTCTTCATCCATTCGAGCACCTACGCCTGCCTCCCGAAGCAGGTCAACAGTGCCCTGTTCAAGAACGCCTGCGCGAATGCGGGAGAGGATGTAATCGGGGTCTTTGCGTTCGATGATGATGTTGTCGATGCCAGCGTTCAACAGCAGGTTTGGTAGCCGATTTAATGATGGAAAAAATTTTAGAAAATATAAGATTGTTCGAGGAGGAGGCACTTTGGGCTTACGAGCGCTGAGGAAAGCTTACGAGAGCTGAGCTTAATTTTAAGTGCCGGCTACCAAATGGCTACCAAGCTCTCAAAAAGACCAAAAATAATGAAGGATATAGGGGAGGAGGGCAAACGCTAGAAGCTTGGTTGTACGTGGTCTACAGCCCTTTATGTAGGTGCAATGGCATGACATAAAAGGCGTTGACAGTCAGCAGATTTTAAGTCTGCTGTGTATACCAATTCCACCACACTCGCACGCTTGAAGGGGTCGTGAACGACCGGCTCGCTTCTAAGCAGAAGGGCTTTGCAATCAAGCGCGCTTTATAACCCATTGTTATAGTTGAGTCAACCGCAGCACCTATGATCTACAGATGAGAGGGCAGTTGTAATGGGCAATTGACACGTTGCAGTCATTAAGCCACTGTTACAGATTGGTTGGATCCAAGAGTGTCAAGGGATGGCTCAAGGCTGGGCACACCGGGTTACGTTCATTTTGTCCTTCCTGCTGTGCCAGTGGAGTATGCATGGTTTCAGCTGATAGCATCGACCGCCCCGACATGCCCGCCCACCGTTATGAACAGCTGGTTCAGTCGGTGGTGGACTATGCCATCTACATGCTCGACCCTTCTGGGCATGTGGTGTCGTGGAATGCAGGCGCGCAACGGATCAAGGGTTACAGCGCCGACGAAGTGGTCGGCCGGCACTTTTCGCTGTTTTTTACCCCGCAGGACTGCGCTGACGGCCGCCCTGAGTGCCTGCTGCGCCAGGCGCTCGAGCAGGGTGTGGCACAGGATGAAGGCTGGCGGGTACGCAAGGATGGCACGCAGTTCTGGGCGTTGGCCGCGCTGGATGTGATTCGCGACGAAGACGGCCAGATCGTCGGCCTTGCCAAGGTCACCCGTGACATTACCGACCGTCGTGAGTCTGCCATGCAATTGGATGCCATGCGCGCCCAGCTGTTCCAGGCGCAGAAGCTTGAGGCGCTTGGCCAGTTGACCGGTGGCCTGGCGCACGACTTCAACAACATGCTGACCATCATTCTCAGCTCGGCACGCCTGGCGCAGACTACCCAGGACCCGGTGCGGGCGCAGCGCATGCTGCAGCACATCATCGATGCCGGGCAGCGCGGCACCGAGCTGACTCAGCAATTGCTCAGCTTCGCCCGCCACCGCCAGCTCGATGTGGCCAGTGTTGCACCGGCTGCCCTGGTTGCCGCCACCCGTGGCCTGCTGGAGCATGCGTTACCCAGTGCGATCACGCTGACGGTGGTGCTGCAACCGGACCTGCCGCTGATCGAAGTCGATGCCGGGCAGCTGCAAATGGTCTTGCTCAACCTGTTGTTCAATGCCCGCGACGCCATCAGCGGCAATGGCCATATCGACCTGAGGGTGGAGCTGGTCGACTTGGCCGGCGAGGTGGAAGGGCTGCACGGCCGCTTTGTGTGCTTTGGGGTGGAGGACAGTGGCGAGGGTATCGCGCCCGAAGTGCTGCCACGCATCTTCGAGCCATTCTTCACCACCAAGCCCTTTGGCAAGGGTACTGGCCTGGGCCTTAGCCAGGTGTACGGCTTCGCCAGGCAGAGCGGCGGCGCTATTCGTGTCGATAGCGCGCCGGGTCGTGGAACTTGCATGCAACTTTATCTGCCAATGTATCAGAATCAGGCACCCAGCCCACTCGACAGGTAGACAACATGGCACAGGCACTCAGGCGGCTGATAACGGGCATCGACGGGCTCGATGCGTTGCTCAGGGGTGGCCTGGTGGCTGGCGCCTCCTACATCGTTCAAGGGCCACCGGGTGCCGGCAAGACCATTCTTGCCAACCAGCTGGCCCATAACCACGTGCGTGACGGTGGTCGGGTGCTGGTGGCTACCTTGCTCAGCGAGTCACATGAACGCTTGTTCCAGTACCTGTCGACGCTCGCGTTCTTCGACCAGGGGTTGATTGGTGACCAGATCCAGTTCGTCAGCGCTTTCGACACCCTGGAGCAGGAAGGGCTGGAGGCTGTGGTGCGCTTGCTGCGCCAGGAAATCACCCGGCAAAAGGCCAGCCTGCTGATCGTCGACGGCGTGCTCAATGCCCGCGCCCGTGCACACACCACGCTCGACACCAAGAAGTTCGTCTCCGAACTGCAAGGCCACGCGGCGTTCGCGGGTTGTACCGTGTTGCTGCTGACCAGCGCCCGGCTGGAGGAGGGGAGCCCTGAGCACACCATGGTCGATGGGGTCATCGAGCTGGGTGAGCAGTTACTGGGCAGCCGTGCCGTGCGCCATGTCCAGTTACGCAAAACCCGCGGCAGTGGGGCGTTGTCGGGGCGCCACGAGTGCCTGATCGACGAAGCCGGCATGCACGTGTTTCCGCGCCTGGAAGCGCTGTTCAGCCAACCCAGCCAGGTCGCCGGCGGCAATGTGGGGCGCGTCACCAGCGGGGTACCCACGTTCGATGAAATGCTCGGCGGCGGGCTGGCGAACGGTTCGGTCAGCTTGTTGATCGGCCCGTCCGGTATTGGCAAGAGCTCGTTGTGCCTGGCATTTCTTGGCGCCAGTACCGCGCAAGCGCCAGGCTTGCATTTCGGCTTCTATGAAACGCCCGAGCGCCTGCGCAGCAAGGCCGCATCGCTGGGGTATGACTTTGCCGCGATGGAGCAAAGCGGCAGTTTGCAATTGTGTTGGCAACCCACCACAGAGGGGTTGCTCGACCAGGTGGGCGCGCGGCTGCTGGAGCGGGTCGCCGCACTGGGCAGCAAGCGCGTGGTGATCGACAGCCTGGGGGCATTCAGCCGCCTGGCCACCGACCCGGCCCGCCTCAATGCGTTCTTTCGCGCGTTGACCGGTGAGCTGCGCGCGCGCGGCGTCAGCGTGATGCTGACCTGGGAAATGCGCGATATTTTCGGCGCCGAGATCAGCGCACCGGCGCCGGACCTGTCGAGCATCGTCGACAACCTGATGCTGATGCGCTTTGTGGAACTGGACTCGCAGCTGCGGCGTATGCTGTCGATCCTCAAGGTGCGTGACAGCCACCATGACCCGGCCTTGCACGAGCTGCTGATCGGGCCCCAGGGCATCACGCTACACAAGGCGTTCGCCGGCAACAGCGGGGTGCTTTCGGGTACGCCGGTGCCGCAGGACGGCGGGTGACAGGCGGGGCAATGAACACCATTCTGATCGTCGATGACGAATACTTGATCGCCGATATCCTGGCCTTCGCCCTGGAGGAGGAAGGTTACGAGGTGAAAAAGGCCATCAACGGCAAGAAGGCGCTGGAAATGCTTGTGGCCGAGAGCGTGCAGTTGGTGATCACCGACTACATGATGCCGGTGCTCAATGGCGAGGAGCTGGTGCGCGCCATGCGTGACTGCTCGGCGCTGCGCGAGGTGCCAGTCATTCTCATGAGTGGCGCACAGGCCAGCCAGGTCTGTCCTGCCCTGTTCGAGGCCATTTTCGACAAGCCATTCGATATGGACAAGATGATTGCGAAGGTGCGTGAGCTACTGAAAGCCTGAAGCCTGCGGCCGAGCGCATCCATGCGCTTGGTCAGCCGGGGTTCACTGTGAATCGTCGTGCTTTTCCGGGGCTGGGCTGCCGGCCTGGATACGCTTGAAGATCTCTTCACGATGGACCTGTACATCCTTCGGTGCATCGATACCGATCCTCACCTGCATCCCTTTGACGCCCAGAATGGTGACTTTGATGTCATCATTGATGACGATACTTTCGCCAACCTTACGGGTGAGTATCAGCATGTAGTTCTCCTTGGTGATAATAAAGTCCGCATGGCTAACTGCCGCGGCGGCGGGAGCGGGTCCCTGTTCCTTCTCATTAAAGACGCTTTCGGCGGATAGTAATTCCCCGACAGAAAAATTCTGTTGCGTACCTTCACTTGCAGGTGCCAAAGCAAACCGTCAGCGATTTGTCGGCCAAGGTGCTCGGTGGCAAGAATAGGGCCGTTGGCGGCCAATGGGAAATTTCTTCGCATCATGGCTTAAATAGACAGGCTTAATGACCGTCCTGTTCCTCTAGGGCTTGAAGAAATACCAGCAAAGCCACCTCTTCAGGGTCCAGGCCTTTGCGTACGCGGTGCTTTGGCAAGTCCGCCAGGCGGCCCAGGGCGTAGTGTTCGAGTACGGCGGGGTGGATGTAGCAGCGGCGGCAGACCGCCGGGGTATTGCCCAGGCGCGTGGCCACCTGGCGAACGATGGCGGCCACCTGGCGTTTGGCCTCGGCCTCCGGTTCCCAGGCCAACGGCCTGAGCAGGTCCAGCGCCAGGCTGCTGCCAGCCCAGGTGCGGTAGTCCTTGGCGGTGAAGTCGGCACCTGTGAGTTGCTGCAGGAACTGGTTGACCTCGGCCGAGCCGACGCTATGGCGCTGGCCGTCGGCATCCAGGTACTGGAACAGCGCCTGCCCGGGCAGTTCCATGCAGCGCTTGAGCAGGTTGGCCAGGCGCCGGTCATTGAGGGTGACGTTGTGCTCGACACCGCGCTTGCCGCGGAACTGGAAGCGAATGCTGCTGCCCTTGACCTCTACGTGGCGGTTGCGCAGGGTGGTCAGGCCGTACGACTGGTTGTCGCGCAGGTAGCGCTGGTTGCCAATGCGGATCAGCGTGTGGTCCAGCAGGCTCACCACCAGTGCCATGACCTTTTCCCGGTCCAGCCCTGGGCGTGCCAGGTAGGTTTCCAGTTGTGCCCGCAGTTTCGGCAAAACCTGGGCGAAGGCCAGCATGCGGCCGTACTTGTGTTGGTCGCGCAGTTCGCGCCATTGCACATGGTAGCGGTATTGCTTGCGGCCACGCGCATCACGGCCGGTGGCCTGCAGGTGGCCCTGGGGGTCGGCACAGATCCACACGTCGGTGTAGGCCGGGGGGATCACCAGGGCGGCAATGCGTGCCAGGGTGTCCTTGTCGCGGACCCGTTCGCCATCGGCGTCCAGGTAGATGAAGCGGTCGCGCCAACGGCGCCGGGCCAGGCCTGGCTGGCTGTCTTCGACATAGTGCAAACTGCGCGGCAGAGGGCAGTCGAGCATGGTGTTTGGCCTCGATCAGATCACTGATCAATGGACAACACGCGTGCCAGGTATGCTCAGCCCAGTAGCGCCACCGATTTGATCTGGGCGTACACGACCTGCCCCGCGTGCAGGGCGAGCTGCTCTGCCGAAAACCGGGTAATGCGCGCGAGCAGCAGGTTGCCGCCAGCGTCCAGGCTGACCAGTACATGCGCCGGGTTGGCCGCGGGGCGGGTTTCGCGCACCTGTACCGGCAAACGGTTGAGGATGCTCGAGGTGCTGTCAGCTGTCAGTGCCAGGCTTACGTCACGCGCCTGCACCTTGACCCGCAAGGTGTCGCCCAAGGCCCGGGCGGCATGGGCGATGCGTAGCAAGGGCCCATGTTCGCCGGGCAGGCGCAGGTCGAGCAGATCGTAGTGCGGGTCGTGCCCCACCACCCGGCCTTCGAACACCACCCCAGCGTCGTCGTCCTGGGCCAGCGGCAGATCGAGGCGGGCGAGGGTTTCGCCAATGGGGCCGCTGGCCACGGCTCGGCCGTGTTCCAGCAGCACCAGGTGGTCGGCCAGGCGTGCCACCTCATCTTGTGCGTGGCTGACATACACCAGCGGGATGTCCAGCTCACCGTGCAGGCGTTCCAGGTACGGCAGTATCTCGCGCTTGCGTGGGCCGTCGAGGGCGGCCAGCGGCTCATCCATCAATAGCAGCTGCGGGCTGCTGAGCAGGGCGCGGGCGATGCCAACCCGCTGCGCCTCACCACCCGACAAAGTCGCCGGGCGGCGCTCCAGCAAATGGCCGATACCCAACAGCTGGCTGGCCTGGCCCAGGCTGACTTTGCGTTCGGCGGCCGCAAGGCGGCGCCAGCCGAATTCCAGGTTGGCGCGCACCGACAGGTGTGGGAACAGGCTGGCCTCCTGGAATACATAGCCCACCGGGCGTAGGTGGGGAGGGCGGAAATAACCACGGCTGCTGTCCTGCCAGACCTCGCCGTTGACCTCGACATAGGCGTTGGCAGCCCGCTCCAGCCCCGCCAGGCAGCGCAGGCAAGTGGTCTTGCCAGAGCCGGACTGACCGAACAGGGCACTGATGCCGCGGCCGGGCAAGTGCAGGTCTACGTCCAGGGTAAAGTCGTCACGTGGCAGGTTCAGGCGCGCCACTATCGATGCAGTCATCTCAGCTCCAGCCGGCTTTACCGCGGCGCCCGGTGTACAGCAACAGCAGCACCAGGAACGAGAACACCAGCATGGCGCCGGCCAGCCAGTGTGCTTGTGAATATTCCATGGCCTCGACGTGATCGAAGATCTGTACCGAAACCACGCGCGTCTTGTCGGGGATGTTGCCACCGATCATCAGCACCACACCGAATTCACCCACGGTGTGGGCGAAACCGAGAATGCTGGCGGTGACGAAACCGGGGCGCGCCAGCGGCAGCACCACATGGAGGAAACAGTCCCACGGGCTGGCGCGCAAGGTGGCCGCGACCTCCAGCGGGCGCTGGCCGATGGCGGCAAAGGCGTTCTGCAACGGCTGGACCACGAAGGGCATGGAATAGACGGTCGAACCAATGACCAGGCCGGTGAAGCTGAACACCACGGTGCCCAGGCCCATGGCCTGGGTGGCCTGGCCGAGCCAGCCGTGGGGGCCGAGGGCGATCAGCAGGTAGAAGCCGATGACGGTCGGTGGCAGCACCAGCGGCAGCGCCACCACCGCGCCCACTGGCCCGCGTAGCCAGGAGCGCGTGCGCGCCAGCCACCAGGCGACCGGCGTGCCGATGATCAGCAGGATCACCGTGGTCAGGCTGGCCAGTTTGACGGTCAGCCAGATGGCACCCAGGTCACTGGCATCCAGCGGCATCAGATTTCATAACCGTAGGACTTGATCAGGGCGGCGGCCTTTGGCCCCTTCAGGTATTCGATCAGGGCCTTGGCGGCAGCGTTGTCCTTGCCTTTGTCGAGCAGTACGGCGTCCTGGCGGATCGGGTCGTGCAGGTTGGCCGGTACGATCCAGGCCGAGCCTTGGGTCACTTTACCGTCCTTGAAGATTTGTGACAGCGCGATAAAACCCAGTTCGGCATTGCCGGTGGAGACGAACTGGAAAGCCTGGGTGATGTTCTGGCCTTCGACGATCTTGCCTTTGGTGGCCGCGGTAAGCTGCAGTTTGTCCAGTACCTGGGTGGCGGCCAGGCCGTATGGCGCGGCCTTGGGGTTGGCGATGGCCAGGTGGCTGAATGCGTTCTGTTTCAGCACCTCGCCCTTGGCGTCGACGTAGCCTTCTTTCGCCGACCACAGCGCCAGGGTGCCGATGGCGTAGGTGAAGCGTGAACCGGGGACGATCTGCTTTTCTTCCTCGAGCTTTTTCGGGGTTGTGTCATCGGCGGCAAGGAACACCTCGAAGGGCGCGCCGTTCTTTATCTGGGCGTAAAACTGCCCCGTGGCGCCGTAAGCCGCGACCAGTGTATGGCCGGTGTCGTGTTCGAAGTCCTTGGCAATGGCCTGGATGGGCGCCGTGAAGTTCGCCGCGACGGCCACTTGAACCTCGTCGGCCCAGGCGGTGTTGAAGGCAAACAGACTGGCCATGGCAGGGAAGGCCAGGTGAGACGGGCGGATACGCATGCAGGCAGCTCCTTGAGGTATCGTTATATTCACAACTATATAGCGATAGGCCAGTTGCCGGGAAGGGCTGCAGGGTGCATTCGCAAGGATGGTGTGATTGCGGGCTAACGAAAGGTTGCCGCAGGCCGCACAGGCGCGGTCTACCCGGCAACCCTGGCCAGTGCCTTGGCCGCGATCTCCCGGGTCAGCGCCTCGGCCGGCATACGCCGCCCCAACCGCAACGCCTGCCCTGACCACAAGTTGCTGAAGTCGCTGTTGCCCTGCGGCTCGGTGATTGCCCTTAACGGCATCAATGCCCCGCCCGCCAGCGGAAACGCTGGTGCCAGCGCGCTCATCGGCCCCAGCTCGCGCATGATACGGTTGTTGATGCCGCGGGCCGGGCGGCCGGTAAACAGGTTGGTCAGCGCCGTGTCACTGGCAGGCGCACTGTCCAGCGCCTGCCGATGTGCTGGCGAAACCTTGGCCTCGGGGCAGAACAGGTATGCCGTGCCGATCTGCACGGCAGATGCGCCCAGGGCCAGGGCCGCCACCAGGCCGCGATGGTCAGCGATGCCACCGGCGGCGATGACCGGCACGCGGACTGCGTCGGCCACCTGCGGTACCAGGGCAAAGGTGCCGATCTGGCTGGTGATGGCGTCGCTGAGAAACATGCCGCGATGGCCGCCGGCTTCATAACCCATGGCGATGATGGCGTCACAGCCGTTGCGCTCCAGCCAGACGGCCTCTTGCACGGTAGTGGCGGTGCAGAGCACCTTGGCACCGCTGGCCTGTACCCGTTGCAGCAGGTCGGCCTGGGGCAAGCCAAAGTGGAAGCTCACCACTTCCGGCCGCAGTTGGTCGACCAGTTGGCAACTCGCCTCATCGAAAGGCGCACGGTTCGAGACCGGGGTGGGCGCCGCGAAATCCGCCCCCACTTCGCTGTAGTAGGGGGCGAGCGCCTGCTTCCAGCGCGCGTCGCGCTCGGCGTCGGGCGCGGGTGGCTGGTGGCAGAAAAAGTTCAGGTTCAAGGGGCGCCCCGGGCAGCCGGCGCGGAATGCAGCAATTTCGGCGCGCACCTGCTCACCGTTGAGCATGGCGCAGGGTAGGGCGCCCAGGCCGCCGGCCGAGCCCACCGCAATGGCCATGGCCGAGCCGGTTGCCCCCGCCATGGGGGCCTGCAGAATGGGCAACTCGATGCCCAACAGGTCGAGGATGCGGCGGTCGGGCCAGTGGCGCATGCGAGGTCTCCTTGCGCTGGGCGAACGGTGCGGCGGCTACTACAGGGCCTTGCTGACCTGAATGTCGCTGATCTTGTCGGCGTCTTCACCATGGATTTTGCGCAAGGCTTCGAGGGCTTGCGCCTGCGAGGCGTCGGGCATCAGCGCGAAGTCCCAGCGACGCTGGCCGTCGAGTTTGTATTTGATCACGTACTTGATGGTCTGGGTCATGGTGGCCTTATCTGAGTTTCGACGACGAGCGACGGATGATCTTGATCTTGTGGGTCAGGGTGGGCTTGCGAGTAACCGAGATCGGGCGGGTGGTCACGGTATCGATGGTGATATTCCAGAAACCGGTGCTGGGCACGGTGATCTTCGCCGGAAACTTCTCGAAGTGGCCGCCGTGGTAGGTATGACGGCCGCCGTTCTTGAAGCTGCGGAAATTGGCGTCGTTCATCAGGCGGATATTGCAGCGCTGGGAACACTCGATGACGACGATGTCGTCCTCATTGAGGTGCTCGCGCTGGTGTACGAATTTCATGTGATGCTCCGCAAGGTTTGGTTCAGCAAAGGCAAAAGATACCACGATGTGCCGTTATACTGCCGCGCTGTTCGCCGGGCTTGGATAATTCTGCCAAAGCACGGAGCAAAACTGCCTGACGGTGGTCGAACGGGGTTCGTACAAGTTGAGGTATGACAGATGAAGTGGATGGTGGCCGCGTTGACACTGGCACTGGGTGGCTGTGTCAGTGTTTCCGAGTTGGAGCAATCGCATGCGACCCTGGATGTGATTTCTGGCAAGACGCCCCGGGAGTATGCCGATTGCGTCAAGGCGCAGCTTGCCGACAGCCGTGACCCACTGGTGGAAGAGCGGCGCGGTGACGGCCTGCGCCTAACGGTGCCGCAGAAGCTGACAGCAGGTGCTGGCCCGGCCGCCCTGCTGGATATCGATGAGCGTGGCGGCGGCAGCAGCATCAAGCTGCATGAGCGGCTGAGCAACTTCCCGTTGCGCCTGGGCGATGTGCGCACGGCAGCTACCCGCTGCATCTCGGGGAGTTGATCTGAGGCAAGTAAAGGGCGGTTAATGGGCTATTGGCCATCAGATCGGCCGGCCTGACGTTGTTGCGATTTCCCCGACGGGGCTAGTATCCATTTGCTTATGTTTTTTAAGCCTAAGCTTATAACAAAAGAAATGGAGATTCGTGATGACACCGTTGAGTCGCGTCGTGATCGGCAGCCTGCTGATCCTGGCCTGGCCCGGGGCGCATGCCGCCGATGGCCAGAAAATTTTCACCCAAGGCGGGGCCAACCCCGCCGCCCTGGCTTGCCTGGGTTGCCATGGCCCGGACGCCAAGGGCATCGCTGCGGCGGGCTTTCCGCGGCTGGCCGGCCTGCCGGCTGCTTACCTCAGCAAGCAATTGCATGATTGGCGCAGTGGCAGCCGCAAGCAGGCGGTGATGGAACCGTTGGCCAAGGCCCTGAGCGAAGAGGAAATCACCGCCGTCAGCAGCTACCTGGCCAGCCTGCCGGCAGTCAAGGTTGTTGATGGGCGCCGCCAGCAGATTGCCGGTGACCCTACCACCCGCCTGGCCCTGTACGGCGACTGGGACCGGCATATCCCTGGTTGCGTGCAATGCCACGGTCCGGGTGGCGGTGGCGTTGGCGAGCACTTCCCGCCTTTGGCCGGGCAGCCTGCCAGTTACCTGGTGGCGCAGCTCAATGCGTGGCGCGACGGCAGCCGCAGCAATGACCCGAACCAGCTGATGGTCGGCGTGGCAAAGGCCATGACCGATGACGAGATCAAGGCTGTTGCCGAGTTCTTCGCCCGCCCCGCCAGCCAGGAGATCAAACCATGAAACCGCTGATCCCTGCTCTGTTGCTGCTGGTTGTGGGCAGTGCCCAGGCCGCGCCTATCGCCATGGAAGATCAGTCGCAACTGAAGGTCCCCGGCAAGCAGACCGCCCCGCAGTTCACGCCCCCGGCGGAAGACGAGCTGCCCGCCAATGCCTTCGGCAAGATGGTGCGTGAAGGCCATGCCTTGTTCGTCGATACCCGCCGGCTGATGCCCGAGGCGGTGGGCAACGGCATGAACTGCAGCAACTGCCACCTCGACCAGGGGCGTATGGCCCATTCGGCGCCACTGTGGGGCGCGTACCCCATGTACCCCGCCTATCGCAAGAAAAACGACAAGGTCAACACCTTTGCCGAGCGCATCCAGGGCTGCTTCCAGTTCAGCATGAATGGCAAGCCGCCGGCCGCGGACAGCCCGCAGATGACGGCGCTGTCGGTGTACGCGTACTGGCTGTCGACCAAGGCGCCGACCGGCGTCGAAATTGCCGGGCGCGGTTACCCGGAAGTCGCGCAGCCTGCAGGCGGGTACGACTTCACGCGTGGCCAGCAGGTGTACCGCGAGCAATGCGCGATTTGCCATGGTGACAACGGTGAAGGGCAGAAAGTGGCGGGCGAATATGTGATGCCGCCGCTGTGGGGCAAGGACAGCTACAACTGGGGCGCCGGTATGCACCGTATCAACACGGCGGCATCCTTCATCAAGTATAACATGCCACTGGGCAAGCCGGGCAGCCTCAGCGACCAGCAGGCCTGGGATGTTGCGGCATGGATCAACCGGCATGAACGGCCGCAGGATCCCCGCCTGGTAGAAGGCTCTGTCGAGAAGACGCGGGTGAAATTCCATGCCAATGACGGCGTGAACCTGTATGGGCAGAAGGTCGATGGCGTGCTGGTCGGGCAGGGGACCGGTAGCTGACGGGTGCCTGTAGCGAACGCTTGGCGGGTAAACCTGGCCTGCAACGGTGGTTGTGGAAGCAGGTTTACTCGCCAGGAGGCCACCACAGGCATGCGTGAGCTGTGGCATTTCACTTGCATGTCTGCTGGCGATATTTGCGATCCCTCGGAACTATCTACACTTGCTTATCTCTATCTACCCATCGGTTGGCCGCAGGTCAGGCATTGTAAGGTTTGTGCCGCCTGATTAGACTGCGCCGAATTCCACAGGCCTAGCCTTTTGTAAGGACGTATATGATCAAGAAATGCTTGTTCCCGGCAGCCGGCTACGGTACGCGCTTCCTGCCTGCTACCAAAGCCATGCCCAAGGAAATGCTGCCGGTGGTCAACAAGCCACTGATCCAGTATGGCGTTGAAGAGGCATTGGATGCCGGCCTGAGCGAAATCTCCATCGTGACCGGCCGCGGCAAGCGCGCCCTGGAAGATCACTTCGACATCAGCTACGAGCTGGAAAACCAGATCAAGGGCACCGACAAGGAGAAATACCTGGTCGGTATCCGCCGTCTGCTGGACGAGTGCTCGTTCTCGTACACCCGCCAGACCGAAATGAAAGGCCTGGGCCATGCCATTCTCACCGGGCGCCCGCTGATCGGCGACGAGCCGTTTGCAGTGGTGCTGGCGGACGACCTGTGCGTCAACCCGGAAGGTGACGGCGTGCTGACCCAGATGGTCAAGCTGTACAACCAGTTCCGCTGCTCGATCATCGCCATCCAGGAAGTCGACCCTCAGGAAACCAACAAGTACGGTGTCATCGCCGGTGACATGATCCGTGACGACATCTTCCGCGTTACCAACATGGTCGAGAAGCCCGCACCGGAAGATGCACCTTCGAACCTGGCGATCATTGGCCGTTACATCCTGACGCCGGATATCTTCGACATCATCAAGAACACCGAGCCAGGCAAGGGCGGCGAAATCCAGATCACCGACGCGCTGATGCAGCAGGCGCAGAACGGCTGCGTGATCGCCTACAAGTTCAAGGGCAAGCGCTTCGACTGCGGTGGCGCCGAGGGCTACATCGACGCGACCAACTTCTGCTTCGAGAACTACTACAAGACTGGCAAGGCTTACTGATACAGCCGCTGCTTGTAGCAACATTGCGATGACTGGGGCCGCCGCGCGGCCCTTCGCGGGCAGGCCCGCTCCTACAGATACCGCGCACGCCTTTGGCGTGCGCCCACCTGATGGGAGCGGGTCTGCCACGAAGGGCTGCAAAGCGGCCTCAGTGCGTTATGCTGGTCGCCTGCTAGGAGAGAGAACACATGGCCTACGATTTTGATCTGTTCGTGATTGGCGCCGGCTCCGGCGGGGTGCGCGCTGCGCGCTTTGCCGCTGGTTTTGGTGCAAAAGTGGCAGTGGCTGAAAGCCGTTACCTGGGCGGCACCTGTGTCAACGTCGGCTGCGTGCCGAAAAAGCTGCTGGTCTACGGTGCGCATGTGGCCGATGAACTGGAACAGGCTGCCGGTTACGGCTGGTCCCTGGAAGAAGGGCACTTCGACTGGGGCACCCTGATTGCCAACAAGAACCGTGAGATCGAGCGCCTGAACGGCATCTACCGTAACCTGCTGGTGAACAGTGGAGTGACCCTGCTGCAGGGGCACGCGCGCCTGACCGGGGCCAATGAAGTGGAAGTGGAGGGCCAACGCTACAGTGCCAGGCACATCCTGATCGCCACCGGTGGCTGGCCGCAGGTGCCGGACATTCCAGGCAAGGAACTGGCAATCACCTCCAACGAAGCCTTCTACCTCAAGAGCCTGCCACGCCGGGTGCTGGTGGTCGGCGGTGGCTACATCGCGGTTGAGTTCGCCGGTATCTTCCAGGGCCTGGGGGCGGCTACTTCGCTGCTGTACCGTGGCGACCTGTTCCTGCGCGGTTTCGATGGTTCGGTACGTACCCATTTGAAGGAAGAGCTGGAAAAACGCGGCCTCGACCTGCAGTTCAATGCCGATATCCAGCGCATCGACAAGCTTGAAGACGGTAGCCTGAAGGCCACGCTCAAGGATGGCCGCGAGTTGCAGGCCGACTGCGTGTTCTATGCCACCGGCCGACGCCCGATGCTGGACAACCTGGGCCTGGAAAACACCGGCGTCGAGCTGGACGAGCGTGGCTATATCCGGGTCGATGAACAATACCAGACGACCGCGCCGTCGGTCCTGGCCATTGGTGACGTGATTGGCCGGGTGCAACTGACCCCGGTGGCGCTGGCCGAAGGCATGGCGGTGGCGCGGCGCCTGTTCAAGCCCGAGCAGTACCGCCCGGTGGACTACCAGAACATCCCCACAGCCGTGTTCAGCCAGCCGCCAATCGGTACCGTGGGGCTGACGGAAGAACAGGCGCTGGCGGCAGGGCACAAGGTGCAGATATTCGAAAGCCGCTTCCGCGCCATGAAACTGACCCTGACCGACATCCAGGAAAAGACCCTGATGAAGCTGGTGGTCGATGCCGACACCGACAAGGTGCTGGGCTGCCACATGGTCGGCCCTGATGCCGGCGAGATCATTCAGGGCCTGGGTATTGCCCTGAAGGCCGGCGCCACCAAGCAGCAATTCGACGAAACCATCGGCGTGCACCCGACGGCCGCCGAAGAGTTCGTCACCCTGCGTACGGCTAGCCGTTGATCTATGCGTTACGTTGAAGGGGCGGGGCAGCCCGCTCCTACAACTGAGTCTTCTATCAAGTACCTCTGGCTATAGCCAAAACCAATCACGAGCATGAGCTTTGCCAATGAGCCTTCAGCGGGATGATTAGTTAGGATTCTATCCATCAACTGATTCCAACCCCATGAAGGAGCGTCTCTCATGCCAATCATCAACAGCCAGGTCAAACCGTTCAACGCTACCGCCTACCACAAAGGCGAGTTCGTGCAGGTCAGCGAAGCCGACCTGAAAGGCAAGTGGTCCGTCGTGTTCTTCTACCCGGCCGACTTCACCTTCGTTTGCCCGACCGAGCTGGGTGACCTCGCCGACAACTACGCCGAGTTCCAGAAGCTGGGCGTGGAAATCTACGGCGTGTCCACCGACACCCACTTCACCCACAAAGCCTGGCACGACACGTCGGACACCATCGGCAAGATCCAGTACCCGCTGATCGGTGACCCAACCCACGTCATCTCGCGCAACTTCGACGTGCTGATCGAAGAAGCTGGCCTGGCCGATCGCGGTACCTTTGTGATCAACCCGGAAGGCCAGATCAAGATCGTGGAACTGAACGACGGTGGTGTAGGCCGCGATGCAGCTGAGCTGCTGCGCAAAGTGAAAGCTGCCCAGTACGTTGCTGCCCACCCAGGCGAAGTTTGCCCGGCCAAGTGGAAAGAAGGCGAAGCCACCCTGGCGCCATCGCTGGACCTGGTCGGCAAGATCTAAGGCCATGCGCGCAACAACGCGGGCGGTAGGCAGCCGCCAAAGCTGAACAAGCTACCGCCCCGTCAAACGCCCGGGCGACCTCGCCTGGGCGTTTTTGTATCCGAGTATTGAAGAAGGAATCGCCCGTATGTTGGACGCCACGCTTAAATCGCAACTGAAAACCTACCTGGAGCGGGTCACCCAGCCGATCGAGATCGTTGCCTCCCTCGACGACGGCGCGAAGTCCCGTGAATTGCATGACCTGCTGGTGGAGATCGCCAGCTTGTCCACACTCATTACCCTCAGCGCGGACGGCACCGATGCCCGTCGCCCATCGTTCTCGTTGAGCCGCCCGGGTGCTGGCGCCGATGGCAAAGGTATCAGCCTGCGCTTCGCCGGAATCCCCATGGGCCACGAATTCACCTCGCTGGTGCTGGCACTGCTGCAAGTCGGCGGCCACCCTTCCAAGGCCAGTGCCGAAGTGATCGAACAGATCCAGGCATTGGAAGGCGAATTCACCTTCGAAACCTATTTCTCGCTGTCGTGCCAGAACTGCCCGGACGTGGTCCAGGCGTTGAACCTGATGGCCGTGCTCAACCCCAACGTGCGCCACGTGGCCATCGACGGCGCGCTGTTCCAGGGTGAAGTGGAAGCGCGCAAGATCATGGCAGTACCGAGCATCTACCTGAACGGTGAGTTGTTTGGCCAGGGGCGCATGGGCCTGGAGGAAATCCTCGGCAAGATCGACACCAGCGCCGGTGCGCGCCAGGCCGAGAAGATCAACGCCAAGGACGCTTTCGATGTGCTGGTTGTGGGCGGTGGCCCGGCTGGCGCGGCGGCTGCCATCTACGCAGCGCGCAAGGGCATTCGTACCGGCGTGGCTGCCGAGCGCTTCGGTGGCCAGGTACTCGACACCCTGGCCATCGAAAACTTCATCTCGGTGCAGGAAACCGAAGGGCCAAAACTGGCGACTGCACTCGAAGAGCACGTCAAGCAGTACGACGTCGACATCATGAACCTGCAGCGCGGCGAAGCATTGGTTCCGGCCACCGACGGCGGCTTGCATGAAGTGCGCCTGGCGGGCGGCGCATCGCTCAAGGCCAAGACCGTGATCCTGGCCACCGGTGCCCGCTGGCGTGAAATGAACGTGCCGGGTGAGCAGGAATACCGCGCGCGTGGCGTGGCCTACTGCCCGCACTGCGACGGCCCGTTGTTCAAAGGCAAGCGCGTGGCGGTGATTGGTGGTGGCAACTCGGGTGTTGAGGCCGCCATTGACCTGGCCGGTATTGTTGCCCAGGTGACGCTGATCGAATTCGACAGCCAACTGCGCGCCGACGCGGTGTTGCAGCGCAAGCTGCACAGTTTGCCTAATGTGAAAGTGATCACCAGTGCGCTGACTACCGAGGTGCTTGGCAACGGCGAGAAAGTCACTGGCCTGCGCTACAAGGATCGCGCCACGGACGAGCAGCATGAAGTCGCGCTGGAAGGCATCTTCGTGCAGATTGGCCTGTTGCCGAACACCGACTGGCTCAAAGGTACCGTCGAGCTGTCACCGCGCGGCGAGATCATTGTCGATGCCAAGGGCCAGACCAGCATTCCAGGGGTGTTCGCTGCGGGGGACGTGACCACCGTGCCGTACAAGCAGATCGTGATTGCGGTGGGTGAGGGGGCCAAGGCTTCGCTGGCGGCCTTCGACCACCTGATCCGGACCTCGGCACCGGCGTAAGCCTGGGCTGGCCCTGCCTTCGAAGGCGGAGCAACTGTCTTTCTCAAAATTTGAAAAAGCCTGCGTGATTCACCTGTAGGAGCGGGCAAGCCCGCGAAGCAGGCGACGCGGTGTCTGGCACCGGCAGCGCCGGTGTTCGCGGGCATGCCCGCTCCCACAGGGTGTCTGCGTTGGCTTGGAGTTGCCGCCGTACTTGCAGGAGCAACTGTCTTTCTCAAAATTTGAAAAGCCTGCGCGATTCACCTGTAGGAGCGGGCAAGCCCGCGAAGCAGGCGACGCGGTGGATGGCACCGGCTGCGCCGGTGTTCGCGGGCATGCCCGCTCCCACAGGGGGTCTGCGCTGGCTTGGAGTTGCCGGCGTACTTGCAGGAGCAGCTGTCTTTCTCAGAATTCGAAAAGCCTGCGCGATTCACCTGAACTGCGCCCCTGACGTTGGACAAAAATCCAACCTCAGGGGCGTTTCATATGAGCAAGTACACCAGACAGTTTAA
>NZ_CAMZMX010000043.1:0-46624 GCF_947311875.1 Pseudomonas sp. PARCl1 | reverse complement strand
CAGTGAGATCGGGCAATTGCTGCCGCATCAGTGGGTGCCGGCCTGACTTACGCAAGGTGAGTTGGGCGGACGCTTACTGAGATGCGGCTCTAGGAACGCCATAAATCGAAGGTATCTTTGAGAATGCAACGTCTGTCCTTGACTTCCCTCAGCTTTAGCTAACACGGCAACGAGTAGGCTTCGAATGAGCTTGGCTGCTTCGTTTGGTTCGATGTGACTAATGCTCCCCTCCTCCCGCAATTTAAAAAGAGATGAATTGCAATAGCCAAGATCAAAACAAGTCTGATGAAATGGGTGGCGTTGGCTGACTAGGTCTTCGCTGACCCACTGAGCCAGATTCTGCACGGACTCAAACCGCTTCGAGGGTTCGTTGGACAGGTGGGGCATTGGCGTGACGACTTCTTCAGTGATGTCGTACATCTGCTTCATCTCGATGGCGTATCGGAGTGCTTCAAGTTGTGCCCACTCAACCATTGGCTCTATCTTGGCGGCATGTTCTTTATCGGGTGACGCATTGAACGCAGCGACCGCTAATTCTCCGAGGACACGACCAGCGAGGAAGGCATCGCTGCACTTAATCACACCTCCTGAGAATGGCACTCCAAGCGAGAGGTTCGCCACCAAGGTCATTCCAACCGCAGGATCTGTCCAGTCCAGCTGACTCCTCCCTACGAATGGCATGTAGTTCTGTCTGACTGCCGAGTTGCAAACAAAGTCCCGAGCATGCTGCCCCAAGCTCCCCCAGAAATCGAATCTCGTAGGCACAACCCTATGACGGTATTGTCGAGTCTTGAGATGCCACTGGAAATCGCCGCAAAACTCCGGATCGAAATGCTCTTCCAACAAAGGAAACGCAGCTTTCGCAATGTCATAAACAGTGGTGGGCGTCTGCCCTAGAAGGTCACCTCTACGGTTGTGAATGAACGCTCCAGCTTCGGATTCTCGTTGAGGTAGACCATGGTCTCTACACCACGCATACATCGTATAGGGATCGATGGCGGTAAGCGTAATGCACCACCTACCCCTCCCAAATCCGTGGACGTCACGCCAAAGCATCATAAATCCGTGTGATCCAGCCCGATCCCCTGCCCTAGCGATCACATCCATAGCTGAAAGAACAACTCTAGGGGGCCAACGCTCATCGTCCTCAACGAAGCCCCTACGATCATTCAAGGAGAGCCCATCTACTAATTGATCTATGCCTTTGTAAGCAAGGTAAAGGTCAATTGACGTCAGCGCTTCGGGGGGAAGGTTCGTACTACCCGTCAGGTGCCAGGCTTCCGGCAAGTGCGCAACCAGGCCAAATCCAGACTCATTGCTGGTGAGTCGAAGTGCCAGGCACTGCTTTCCTGACCAAGCATTCATGCTACCTACAGCGTGAACCAGAAGAGTTGACCAATCTGAGGCGACAACTACGAAGCACACATCGAAATGCCCCAAGAATGGCAACATGTTTCGAAGCTCTTGCTCATATCCCGCAAGTTCTGTGACAGTCTGACGCTCTGTTTCGCTCGCACGCTTCACTTCAAAAACCACAAGAGTTTTGGTCTCTGAATTGAAACAAAGGATGTCTGGGCGTAGCACTTCACCAGTAGTAAGAGAAATGCTTTTATTAATCGATATTATTTCCAATAGGCTAAGCCTACCAAGCACATGCCTAGCCGCTTCAGCGGAGGTTCGTCGCGAGATGTAGTCGATACTAAAGGCTGGCAAGAAGCACTCTTCACTACCTAGATCTGCCAGCGACAGGACAGCCTCCTGACCCTGGATCGTATCCAAGAGCTCCTCTTGCTCTATAAGTTGCTGCAACCACGTTACCACTTCGGATTCGGGAGGGAGTTTCTGCGCTGACATGACTGTCCTTGACTTGACGAATACAAACGGTCAAAAATCTTTCCTCAACTCGAAGAGACTAGCCCACTCTAGGCAAGAAGCGAAGGGCTTTATGAATATCTTCGGGCCTGAAGCCAACAATTTGGCGTCATTTTTTACACCCAGCCGCACCATTGACATGCATAGCCGAAAGTTACTACAAGGTAGTGGCGCGACTCTACGCGCATTAAAAACCCTACGAAAGGAACTCGCAATGGCAGACGTAGCTGTGACATGCGTTACAAAACCTAACGTGAACAGTGCTCACGAGCATATCACCCACTTGGGTAATCCAACTGCGGGTTGGAAATGGACAAGGGAACAGGTGATTCAAAGCATCGATGCTAAATCGAATACTTTTTATGTCCAAGACCCGGCTAGTGGGAAGAAGGCTTACATCGGCGTAGTTAGGGAAAACGGCAAGGCTGCTTATCTGCGAACTTATGCTGATGGGCAATGGAACAACAACCTGCTCTCCTTGAACCAATGCCCCTTGGGCTAATTCTACATAAATTAGCTACCAGGCTGGGCTCTACATTGATGAGTAGTAACTTCATTCATGCGGAGCCCGACTAGCTGCATTGCTACCAGCAGCAAGTCTATGCGAGACCATGCTGGAACTCAGAGATCCGGCAAGCGGAGCGCGCAGACGGGAGGATGAAAGCCCGACAGGGCCAAAACCCGCCTTGGGCGGGATTTGGTTCACGCCAGCCGTCCGCGAAGCGGCCCGCTCATTGGTTATCGGTGAAGCTTACTGAACCTCTCCACCACCCGAGCTGGCGCAATCGACTGCCATGTATCGAGCACAGTGGTTTTGTAAAACAAATACACCCCTGTACCGGCAAAGAAAGCGCCAACCGCTAACCCTGTGATCGATGCCAACCAAGTAGCGAGAGTTCCTTGGCCGGAAATAGACATACGACCACCACTGAACAAGAAATCTACCAAATATGCGAAACCTATGAAGCTCGCCACAAAAGCTATTGCAGCCATAATCGCTGCTGTTATTAAGATATTAATCTGAACCTTATAACGCATACTTGGCACTGACAACAGCCTACCGCTCGCAGTCCGAACAGCATAGACAACTGCGATATTCCTGATTTTATTCTTCGAATTCTGCACAAGCGCGTAAAACTCGACCTGACTACCCTGTTCAAGCTCCTCATAGATAGCCAATGGAATTTTAAAGTTCGGGATGACCACTCCATCCACTCGCATAATCACTTGAACGACGTCAGAAAAATGCTCGAAAACTCGGATCTCCTCCAAGCATCCCGATATTTTGAGGTAGTCGAACTTAGTCACTTACAGCTCCTTGCTTAACTGCCTATATTGCAGGCACAGGGATACCTAGGGCATGAACCAGCCATACCCTTGGCTCATTTCTAAAATTGATTTCCGCGATTAGGTGTTGGGGTACCGATTACCCACCACGCGCCGGAACTCGTTGAAACTGCGGCGCCCACCGTCGCGCTGGAACGTGGCTATCACGTATCGGGAGTGGATCGTGGTAATGACCCAAAACCTTCCCTCCTTGGCCGTAGCCAGGATGTCGGAAGTTTGAATAAGGTGGCCATCAGCGTATCGCCCATGCCGCCCCTTCTTGGTGTGCCCGAACACAACGCCAACCGCGCTGTGCCTGCTGATGTGGACATTTACAAGAACCGCCGTGACCTCTTCTTCAAAGCCCTGCCCGACCGCTCGAGCAATCCGAAGCAGGTCGAAATCGGAATAGCGTTTGACGTAGAAATCGACTTCTACTTCGCTGTTCTCAGTCATGTTTAATTCCCGCCATTACCTGCAACTGATGTCGAATTCGAGGTACGACTGCGATACAGCTCTTTCAGCCCAGTCAGGGACTCGACTTTGAGGCCTGGTTCATGCGTGTCGATGTAAACGTCACCCCCTTCAACCTCCAGGATCGAGACCGGCACTTCATCCACGCTAAAGCCCATGGAGAGAGACCTCAGCTTTTGCATCTTCCAGCCATCGCCTTTGTTCATCCATGCGGGTGTGACGGCTTGGACTTCCCGAACAACCAGGCTCTCATCTTGAGCCAACAGCAGCTCAACGAGCCGGGCCTCATCGTTGAGCATCTCCTCATAATTGCTGAATTGGCCTTCATGAAGACGCTGAACGCTCACGTGGTACCAGTGGGTAGCGAGAGCTCGGGAAACGCCATGCCAATGCATCAGCCCATCGCCGAACATGCCTGGGATACCGGCCATGTCAGCTTGGTGCGAACGGAACATATTTTGACCTCTGAAACAGGCAAGTCCCACGAGTAGCTCGTGACACTTAGAAGATGGAGAAGATGGCTTGCAAGCTGGAAGGCTTGCGATAACCAGGGCCTTTCAAAACGTAGGCTGTATTCCGAGTTACGAACAGGTAACCATCTTCAAGCGAAGTGCCCATGGAGGAGCGTACCCAGTTGCCAGGTTCGAAGCGGCGCTGGTCGTCATGTAGCACATTGTGAGCAAACAGAAACATCGGCTGGCATCCAGCTGCGGTTACTTTCGCTCGCTCCTCGTCAGTAATTATCGCATCGAGAATTACCCAATCCTCAACCACGCAGAGAGGAAACCACTTGAACCGCTGTCGTGCCGCAGTGAGAACCTCTTCGAGAGAAAGCTCGGAGCCAACCAGGGCAACCCCATTTTCGCCCAGCAGCCCATCTTCGAGCCCTCTTTCCATTCGCTGCGTCCCCGCCAACAATTACACATAAATTGACGATCTAAGCCTTGACCGCCATCCATATTACTATAGCTCTTTGCATGGCGGCAGGCAAACGCGGCATACCGTTCGCTTTTGGGGAGCTTGCGATGTCGCTGCGTTATTCCTTTGCAGCATGCCTCCAGTTGCTACGCACTCGTAAAGGGCTGTACCAGGAGGACATCGCCAACGTCGGCGGTTCTGTCTCTCAGCCTTATGTGAGCAAGCTAGAACTCGGAAAGAGTGTGGTGAGTCTCGACACGAGCTATCAGATAGCAGCCGCGTTGAAGGTGGAGCCGATCACCCTCCTAGCCTTAACGGTTGCCTCTCACGATCAAATAACAGCTAGGGAAATGCTGCTGGCTGCGCTTGCGGAGCTGGATGCCTTGGAGCTGGCAGACGCGAGCCTTCCAACAGCGCCAGCGAAATTAGCCCGCCATGGGACAGATAACGCCAGGAAGAAATGGGAGGCGGTTCAGGACTTGAAAAAGCGAGGCTTCACTCAAGCCCAGGCGAAGAAAGAGCTGGGCATTCCTGAGTCGACTTTGCGTCGGTTGTGGCACCAGCAATTCGAATGAGCAATCCGTTGAGGAAAGGTACTCGAGAGGCATGATCGTATCGGTTGTAAGCTCATCACAAAGCTCGTGGTGAGGTGTATTGCTCCCTAACCCCCTTCCTGACTCACTATTAGCTCAGGTTCACTCCCTATCATAAGCGCACCGAATCTAAAGATTTTACGTCAAAGGCATCAAAGCCTTTTGGGCTTTGATCAAGAGCAAGAGCAAGAGCAAGGGCAAGAGCAAGAGCAAGAGCAAGAGCAAGAGCAAGGGCAAGGGCAAGGGCAAGGGCAAGGGCAAGGGCAAGGGCAAGGGCAAGGGCAGTCAAATCCTTGAGGGTTTTGACACTGAGCCCAGTGTGTCCACAAAACATATTTATTGTTGACGATCATCCGGTCATCCGCCTTGCCGTCCGCATGCTGCTGGAAAACCAGAATTACAAGATTGTCGGTGAGTCGGACAATGGCGTGGACGCGATGCAGATGATCCGCGAGAGCCACCCCGACCTGGTCATCCTCGACATCAGCATCCCCAAGCTAGACGGGCTGGAGGTGCTTGCGCGCTTCCAGGCCATGGCGCTGCCCATGAAAGTGCTGGTGCTGACTGCCCAGGCCCCGGCGTTGTTCGCCGTGCGCTGCATGCACTCGGGTGCTGCCGGTTATGTGTGCAAGCAGGAGGACCTCGGTGAACTGCTGAGTGCAATCAAGGCCGTGCTGGCCGGTTATAACTACTTCCCCAGCCAGGCAATAAAGCATGACCAGGTAACCACGAGCGACCTGCAACTTTTCCGCCAGGTAAATGATCGCGAACTGATGGTGCTGCAACTCTTCGCCCAAGGGCGCAGCAACAAGGAAATTGCCAAGGGCATGTTCCTCAGCAGCAAGACCGTGAGCACCTACAAGAAGCGCCTCATGCAAAAGCTGCAGGTCAGTACGTTGGTCGACCTGATCGAGATGGCCAAGCGCAACGCGCTGGTCTGAGCATGTTCATGGCCCGCCCTTTCGCCCGCCTGCTGCTCGCGCTGCTGCTGTTCAGCAGCGCGGCACTGGGCACCCACCACGAAACTGCATCGTACACGCTCCTGGCGCGTTCATCGGCCAGGCCAGCGCCACCGCAACTCACCGCCGAGCAACGGCAATGGCTTGCAGGGCGCCAGGAACTGGTACTGGGAACATCGGCCCCCGACTACCCGCCGTTCGACATCTCCAGTGGCGGCCATGACTACCAGGGGCTCACCGCCGAATATGCAAACCTGATCGGTACGGCCCTGGAGTTGCCGGTACGCGTGCTGCGTTTTCCCAGCCGCCAGGCCGCTGTAGAAGCACTCCGGCAAGGCGACATCGACCTGCTGGGCAGCGCCAATGGCTACGAAGCGGCCAGCGACGGCCTGGCCCTGTCGCACCCCTATGCCGTTGACCAGCCGGTGCTGGTCACGCGCGAAGACGAAACGCGGGCACTGGACACAGGCCTGGCCGGCATGCGCCTGGGCATGCTCTATCACTACCTGCCCGAGGCAGAAATGCTCAACGCCTACCCCAAGGCCGAGCTGCTGACGTTCGAGTCTTCAAGCCAGGCGTTGAACGCCGTAGCGTTCGGCCAGGCCGACGTGTTCATCGGCGACACCATTTCCACCCACTACCAGCTCAACCGCGGCCACCTGCCACGCCTGCGCATGGCCAACTTCGGCAAGCACGAAGCCATCGGCTTCGGCTTTGCCTTGCGCCAGCAGGACACCGTACTGAGGGAACTGGTCGATACCATCCTCGATAGCCAGCCCCCCGCCATGCGCGCCAGTATCTTCAAACGCTGGAGCGCCGGCAGCGACCTGCTGTTGACCGACCGCAACCTGCAATTGAGCGCAACAGAGCAACAATGGCTGCAGCAGCACCCTGTGATGCGTGTGGCCATCGACGACACGGCTGCGCCCTTGTCCTACTTCGATGGCTCGGGGCATTTTCGCGGCATCACTGCTGACCTGCTGGAGCTCATTCGCCTGCGGACCGGCTTGCGCTTCGAGGTACAGCGGGCCAGTGGCATTGCCGACATGATCGCCCGCTTGAAGGATGGCCGCGCTGACGTGATCGCCGCCCTGGCCATCGCCGGGTTGGTCGACAAGGACCTGCAGATCAGCCGGCCGTACCTGGAAAGCGCCTATGTTCTGGTTAGCCGCAAGGACAAACCGGCCCCAGGGTCCCTGGAGCAGTTGCAGGGCCACCGCATCGCCTTTACCCGCCACAGCGCCATGCATGCCACGTTGCCGCAGCATTATCCGCACATTGGCTGGGTCGAGAGCGCCAGCGCGTTCTATTCCATGGCGTTGCTCAACAGCGGCGCCGTCGATGCGGTGATCACCACCCTGATCGATGCCAACCACGCCCTGGCCAGCAACCCCGACCTGGTCATCCGCACCTCGGTCGGCGGCGAGCCCGCCAACTACGCCATGGCCACCAACGCGTCTTCACCGGCTTTGGCCTCGATTCTCGACAAGGCCCTGCAGAGCATTTCGCCCGAGGAACTGGGGGTCATCAACAACCGCTGGCGCAGCTTTGGCCCGCACGAAGACAGCAAGAGCCAGAGCTACCGCCGGCTGGCGCTGCAGGTGGTACTGGCCACGGCGGTGCTGCTTCTGCTGGCGTTGCTCTGGAACGCCCGCCTGCGCTTGCAGATTCGCCAGCGCCAGCGCGCCGAAAGGGCGCTGAACGACCAACTGGCATTCATGCGCGCACTGCTCAACGGCACCCCTCACCCCATGTACGTGCGCGACCGCGATGGCCGCCTGCAAAGCTGCAACTACAGCTACCTGGAGGCGGTGCAGGCCCGCTCCGAGCAGGTTATCGGCAAACAGCTGAGCGCCAGCCTGTTCGCCGACGCCGAACAGACCCGGCAGATCCAGGCGGATTACCACAAAGTGATGGCTGCCGGCTCCCCCCTGATCATGGACCGCCCGTTGCGGATCAAGGGCCGGGAGATGACCATCTACCATTGGATCCTGCCCTACCGTGATTCGCTGGGTGAAGTGCAGGGCATCATCGGCGGCTGGATCGACATCAGCGACCGCCGCCAGCTGGTCACGGAACTGCGCCAGGCCAAGCAGCAGGCCGACAATGCCAACCGCGCCAAAAGCACCTTCCTGGCCACTATGAGCCACGAAATCCGCACCCCCATGAATGCCGTCATCGGCATGCTCGAACTGGCGGTCAAACGCGCCGATCAAGGGTGGGTGGACCGCAGCGCGCTGGCCTTGGCGCACCATTCGGCCAAAGACCTGCTGGGCCTGATCGGTGACATTCTCGATATCGTGCGCATCGAATCCGGGCATCTCTCTCTGGCCCCCGAGGTGGTCGACCTGGCAGCGTTGGTCGAGTCGGTGGGGCGCATGTTCGATGGCCAGGCACGGCAAAAAGGCCTGGCGCTGGAAGTGATCATCGAACCGGCCGCACGTTGCCACGCGTTGCTCGACCCCCTGCGTTTCAAGCAAGTGCTGTCCAACCTGGTGAGCAACGCCATCAAGTTCACCGAGCATGGCCAGGTACGCATCTGCGTCAGCCTGCTGGACGAAGCCCCTGGCAGGCCTGCAATGCTGGACCTGGAGGTGCGCGACAGTGGTATCGGCATCCATCCCGACGACCTGGAACGCCTGTTCAACCCGTTCATCCAGGCCAACCCGCACAGCCAGGGTGCCCGCGCGGGCACCGGGCTCGGTCTGGCCATCTGCCGCAACCTGTGCGACATGATGGGGGGCAGCCTGACCATCAAGAGCCTGGAGGATGTCGGCACCCAGGTGCGCCTGAAGATGCCGTTGCAACGGGTCGATGCTGCAGCGCAACCCGCCCAGTTGCCGGAATGCCTGGACGTTCCCGACCCCGGTCTGCGCGTGCTGGTGATCGACGATCACCCGGCCAACCTGGAACTGATGGCGCAGCAGCTCGGTTATCTGGGCCTGCAGCATGCCAGCGCCCGGGATGGCCGAGAAGGCCTGGCCGCCTGGCGCGCCGGTGATTTCGACGTGCTGGTGCTGGACTGCAACATGCCGCACATGAACGGCTATCAGCTGGCAACCGCCGTGCGCACCGAAGAACGCCATGGCCAGCGGCCGCGCTGCACCATCCTGGGTTATACCGCCAACGCCCAGCCAGAGGTCCGTCGCAAGTGCCTGAGCGCCGGCATGGACGACTGCCTGCTCAAGCCCATCAGCTTGAGTACGCTCAGCCAGTGCCTGGCGGGCATTCACCCGCGCCGCCAGCAATGCGCCCCGGGCAGGTTGTACGAACTGGACGGCCTGGCGGCCGTGACCGGGCCAGCACCCGACGACCGCCTGCGTTTTCTGCAAGCGCTACTGCAGAGCCTGCAGGCCGACCTGCTCAGCTTGATGGCGCTGGACCCGCAGCACGACAGCACGGCCATCGCCGACCAGGCCCACAAGGTGCTGAGCGCCGCACGCATGCTCAAGGCACCCGCCCTGATGGCGGCATGCGAAGCGCTGGAAGCCGGCACCCTCACCCCTGCCCAGCTACGCTTGAAGCGCCAGGCACTGGCACGCCACATGCGCCGGGTGGAGCGCGCCCTGGCCAGGGAGTTGGCGCCACCCGCCGACACTCAGGCAGGCAGCCACGCGTGTTAACTGGTAGACTGCGCGGCGTTATTACCTAAGAGGATTGTTTCATGGCCACAAACCGCTCCCGTCGTCTGCGCAAGAAGCTGTGTGTCGACGAGTTTCAGGAATTGGGCTTCGAGCTGAACCTGGAATTCAAGGAAGATCTGGATGACCAGGCAATCGATGCTTTCCTCGACGCGTTCCTGGCTGAAGCCATGGACGCCAACGGCCTGGATTATGTAGGCGGTGACGATTACGGCCTGGTGTGCTCGGTCAAACGCGGCTCGGTCAGTGAAGAACAACGCGCTGCCGTCGAAGCCTGGCTCAAAGGCCGCAGCGAACTGACCAAGATCGAAGTCAGCCCGTTGCTGGACGCCTGGTACCCGGAAAAGCCGATCAACAAGGCTGAGTAACCCTCAGCCCGGTTCGATCGAAGAAAGGCCACCTCTCGAGGTGGCCTTTTTATTGGCGATGGTTTTCCGTCGAACGTGGCGCATCGTCGCTACGCTTGGGGCATAATGCGGTTTCTTTAGCTCGTGGGGCCATCATCGCTTACAGCCCCAATGTCCTTTTCCCTCGCTGCAGGGTATTTGCTCACCATGATCAAAACGCTTCGTCCCCTCGTACTCGCCGGCCTGCTATTGCCCTTTGCCTTGCCCAGCCAAGCCGCAGCCGTCAACACCACCTTGCCTGCCAAAGTGCAGCAGGCGCTCAAAGCCAACAAACTGCAAGACACCGCACTGTCGCTGGTCATGCTGCCCCTGGATGGCCCCGGTGTTCCCACCGTGTTCAATGCCGACGTGTCGGTAAACCCGGCTTCGACCATGAAACTGGTTACCACCTACGCAGCCCTTGAGCTGCTTGGCCCGACCTTTCAGTGGAAGACCGAGTTCTACACCGACGGCACCCTGAGCAACGGGGTGCTCAACGGCAACCTGTACCTCAAAGGCGGCGGTGACCCCAAGCTGAACATGGAAAAGCTGTGGCTGCTGATGCGTGACCTGCGCGCCAATGGTGTGCGCACCGTCACCGGTGACCTGGTACTGGACCGCAGCCACTTCGTGCAACCCAACCTGCCCCAGTTCAACGACGACGGCGGTGACGAAAACAAGCCGTTCCTGGTCAAGCCCGACTCGCTGCTGGTCAACCTCAAGGCCCTGCGCTTTGTTGCCCGCAACGATGGCGGCAAGGTCACCATTGCGGTGGAGCCACCGATTGCCAGCATCCGCATCGACAACCAGGTCAAGCCTGTAGCCTCGAAACAGTGCAGTGGCGATGTGCGCTACAACCCAGTGCCTCAGGCCAACGGCATCAGTGTGACGGTCAGCGGCCAACTGGGTGACGGTTGCAACTCGCAGACTTACCTGGCCCTGCTTGACCACCCGACTTACGCGGCCGGTGCCGTACGTGCCATCTGGAACGAGCTGGGCGGCACCATCCAGGGCGGCGACCGTGTCGAGAACGTGCCCAAGAGTGCCCGCCTGCTGGCCCGTGCCTTCTCCCCAGACCTGGTCGAAGTGATCCGCGACATCAACAAGTACAGCAACAACACCATGGCCCAGCAGTTGTTCCTCAGCCTTGGCGCACAGTTCCGCACCGATGCCGATGGCGACGATGCGCGTGCCGCACAGCGCGTGGTACGCCAGTGGCTGGCGAAAAAAGGCATTACCGCGCCGCACCTGGTGATGGAAAACGGTTCTGGCCTGTCGCGAGCCGAGCGCGTCAGCACCCGGGAAATGGCCGAGATGCTGCAGGCAGCCTGGAAGAGCCCCTACGCTGCCGAATACATGAGTTCGATGCCGCTGGTGGGCATGGATGGCACCATGCGCAAGCGCCTCAAGCGCACCGCCATGGCCGGCGAAGGGCACATCAAGACCGGCACCCTGAACACGGTGCGCGCAATAGCCGGTTTCAGCCGCGACAGCAACGGCCACACCTGGGCGGTGGCGGCGATCCTCAACGACCCGAAACCATGGGGTGCCTCGCAGGTGCTGGACCAGGTGCTGCTGGACCTGTACCGCCAGCCGAAGCTGGCCGGCAGCACCGCTGCCAATTGATGCATCGAGCGCCGCCCGCGCGGCGCTCGATCTCACAGGCGCTGAAGATGTGGTGACCAGCACCTGGCAGCGCGGTCAGGCAGACTCCCCCTCTACCCGGTCCCGCCCGGCCTGCTTGGCCGCATAAACCCCGGCATCGGCGCGCAACAGCAACGCGTCGGCGCCCTCCCCCGGCCGCCACCCGGCCACGCCGAAACTCGCGGTGACTTGGCCCACGCCGTCTACCGGGTCATTGCGCACGCCTTGCCAAAGCTCCAGCGCCAGCACACGCGCCTGCTCGGCATCAGTGCCCGGGCACAGCACCATGAACTCCTCCCCGCCCAGCCTGCAGAACACATCGGTCCGCCGCAAGCGCTGGCCGATGCGCTGGCACAGGCTACGCAGCACCCGGTCACCGACCGCATGGCCGAAACGGTCGTTGATGCGCTTGAAGTGATCAATGTCGAGCATGATCACCGCCAGCGCCTGGCCATCTCGCTGGGCACGCTCCAACTCGTTTTTCAGCCGTTCCTGGAAATAACGGCGGTTATGGATGCCGGTCAGCGAATCGGTCACCGACAGCCTGCGCAACTCGTGTTCCACACCCTTGAGATCGGAAATATCGGTCAGGTAGCCATGCCACAAGGTACAGCCCTGCTCGCCCACTTCCGGCGTTGCCTCGCCACGCACCCAGCGTAAGCCCGCCCGGGGCAGGCACACGCGGTACTCCTCGCGCCATGGCGTCAGGTGCTCGGCCGAGTAGCGCACCGAACGGCTCACCCGCTCCAGGTCATCAGGGTGAATGCGCTCGTACACTGCGGCGGCATCTTCGCGTAGCTGCTGCAGGTCAAGCTCATAAATGTCGTACAGCCCCTTGCTGGCATAGGGGAAACACGAATGGCCGTTTGCATCCAGCCTGTACTGGTAGATGCCGCCCGGTACTTCGGCACTGAGTTTTTCCAGCAACCGGTCACGCGCAGCCAATGCCTCATGTACCCGACGCCGCTCAGTGACGTCGATGCAGATGGCCAGGTAACCCACCCATAAACCCTGGTCGTCCAGCATGGCGGTCACCAGCATGTTGGCTACCAGTTGGCTGCCGTCGGCGCGTACCAAGGTCCACTCACCTGGCTCGGCGCCCTGTTCGTATACGGTTTCGGCAAACAGTGCATGGCCCCCCGCAATGGCGCGGCCAAAGCGCAAACTCAAGGCATGCGCACGCTGGCTCAGCTCCTCGGCCAGCACCAGTTGCTCAAGGCGCAGGCGGCCAATGGCTTCACTGGCCGGGTAACCGAGCATGCTTTCGGCACCGGCATTGAAGGTGCTGACCACCCCTTTGAGGTTGGTGGCGATGATCGCAACCTGGGTCGCGGCATCCAGCACGCTGCGCAGCTGGTTGTGGGTGCCACGCAGCGACTGTTCGCTGACCTGCAGCGCTGCGGTGCGCTGTGCAACCAGGGCCAAGGCCCGTTGACGCTGGCTGAACAGGTTGAACAACAGCACGCTCAGCAGCAGGCTCAGCAAACCGCCCAGTGCACCGACTGCCAGCACCGCCGAAGAACGGTTGGCCTGCAGGAATGCCAGGCTGGGGCGGATACTCAGCAGCAGCTGGCGGTCCGCCAGGTGCAACACCTGATCGCTGACCAGCGACAGGGGCGCCACGGGGTTGTTGGAGTCGTACAGAACTTCTGGGCCCTGCCGCCCGGACGGGTCAACCAGGCGCGTTACCAGGTTATCGTCAGGCGCCACTGGCCGGCCATCGCCGATCAGCTCGGGCATGCTCAACAGGGCCAGCACATAACCCGCTGCCGCGCCGTGGGGCGTGGCAACGGCGAATACCGGGGCCACCATCATCAGGCCGCGCACGCCCGGTTCGCTGGTATTCAACTTCAGCGGCTGCGACACCGCCATGCTCCCCGGCACCAGCGCCCGCGCAAGCACTGCCCGGGCCGCATCCTGCGCAGCCAGGTCGAGACCAGATGGCAGCCCCGGCAAGGTGCCTGACGCGCTATACAGCACGGGAAAATACAGGTCGCGCGCGGGGGCGCGGCGCCACTGCCCCTGCGGGTCCTGATCGCGAATCATAAAGCCCGGGCCAGCAAGGGTGCTGGCCTGGCGTTCGAATATGGCCCGCTGCGCGGCCTCTACACGCGGGGCCCAGGCATAGGCCTGGGTACGGTGCAGCAGCGGCCGGGCATAACCGGCAAATTCCCGGGGGGTTATTTCATCGGAATAGCTGAAAAACCAGCGCAGCCCATCCAGGCGCTGCTGCTGTTCGGCAAAACGCTCGGCGATGCGGCCAAAGCGCTCGCCCGCCAGCAACTCGAAGCGCTGGCGCAGCTGCTGGTTGTACAACGACTGCGTGGCCAGGGCCAGGGCGGCCGTCAGCAGGCCGCCGGCCAGCAGCGCAATCAAGGCCATCACCCAGGCGGACATCGCCTCTGCGCGCAGGCCAGGCACCCGCGCAAGCACGCCACACTTTGACATACACACGTCTCGTCACGTCAGCGTCCTGCGGATTATCCAGCCATGAACCAAGTTATAGCTATTGGCCACTACCCGCGCAATGTACCCCGTCGGCTCAGCGCAGCTGCAAGCGCCAGGCGCGGTGGATGCGGTTGTTGCGGGCGAAATCCGGGTCCAGGGTCTGGGCCGTTATGTCCTCCACGGCGTAGCGCGCCATCAGGTGTTCGTCCAGCTGGAACTTACGGAAGTTGTTGGAGAAATACAGCACGCCACCGGGCGCCAGGCGGGCCATGGCCAAGTCCAGCAACTGCACGTGGTCACGCTGCACGTCGAACACACCTTCCATCCGCTTGGAGTTGGAGAAGGTTGGCGGGTCGATGAAGATCAGGTCGTAGCTGTCGCGGTTACCCTCCAGCCAGGCCATGACATCACTCTGCTCCAGGCGATTGCGTTCGGAATGGCCATTGAGCGCCAGGTTGCGTCGCGCCCAGTCCAGGTAGGTTTTCGACAGGTCGACGCTGGTGGTGCTGCGCGCCCCACCCTTGGCCGCGTGCACGGTGGCCGTGGCGGTGTAGCAGAACAGGTTGAGGAAGCGCTTGCCGGCTGCTTCGCGCTGAATCCGCATGCGCATCGGGCGATGGTCGAGGAACAGGCCGGTGTCGAGGTAATCGGTGAGGTTGACCAACAACTTCACGCCGCCTTCGTTGACTTCCTGGAAACGGCCCTCGGTAGCCTGACGCTCGTACTGGCGGGAACCGCTTTGCCGCTCGCGGCGCTTGAGCACCACGCGCTGCGGGGCAATGCCCAATGCCTGCGGAATGGCCGCCAGGGCATCGAGCAGGCGCGCCTGGGCCTTGTCCGGGTCCACCGAGCGTGGTGCGGCATATTCCTGCACGTGTACCCAGTCGTGGTACAGATCGACTGCCAGGGCATACTCAGGCATGTCGGCATCGTACAGGCGATAGCAGTCGACCTGCTCGCGTCGGGCCCATTTGCCCAGTTGCCTGAGGTTTTTCTGCAGGCGGTTGGCAAACATCTGTGCCCCTTCCGACAGGCGTGCCGGCTCGCTGGTGACGGGCACCTGCTGGCCGACCTCACGGGTGTCGGCCGGTGCCTCGCGGCGCTCACCGGTGACGAACTGGTCAGGCTGCACCTTGAACAACAGCAGCTTGCACGGCAACGCGCCGTTCCAGAACGCGTATTGCTTGTGGCTGCGAATGCCCATGCGCTTGCCCAGTTGCGGCGCCCCGGTGAATACCGCAGCCTCCCAACCCATGCACGCCTGGCGCAGACGCTCACCCAGGTTCTGGTAGAGGTACAGCAGGCTGGCTTCGTCGCCCAGGCGCTCGCCGTAGGGCGGGTTGCTGATGACCAGGCCTTTCTGGTTCTGGTCCGGGCGCGGCTCGAAGGTGCTGACCTCGCCCTGGTAGATTTTCACCCAGTCACCCAGGCCTGCGCGCTCCACGTTGTTACGGCCCGGCTGAATCAGCCGCGGGTCGGCCTCGTAGCCACGGATCCACAGCGGGGGTTTGGCCAGGCCAGCCTGGGCCCGTGCCTGCGCTTCTTCATGCACCTTGCGCCAGAGCGCCGGCACATGGCCGAGCCAGGCGCTGAAACCCCAGCGTTCACGCTTGAGGTTGGGCGCGATGTCGGCAGCAATCATGGCGGCCTCTACCAGGAACGTACCTACACCGCACATCGGGTCGGCCAGCGCGCCACCTTGCGCGGCAATACGCGGCCAGCCGGAGCGGATCAGCACAGCGGCCGCCAGGTTTTCCTTGAGCGGCGCGGCGCCCTGCTGCAGACGATAGCCACGCTGGTGCAGGCTGTGCCCGGACAGGTCGAGGGACAGGATCGCCTCGCCGCGCTCCAGGCGCAAGTGCACGCGAACGTCAGGATCGATTTTTTCCACCGACGGGCGCAGGCCTTCGCGGTTGCGCAGCTTGTCGACGATAGCATCCTTGACCTTCAACGCACCGAAATGGGTGTTGTCGATGCCCGAGCCATGGCCGCTGAACTCGACCGCCAGGGTGCCATCGGCCGCCAGGTGCTCCGCCCAGTCGACGGCGTGCACGCCGTCGTACAGGTCGTCGGCGTTCTTCATGGAAAAACGCTTGAGCACCAGCAGCACACGGTTGGCCAGACGCGACCAGATGCACAGGCGGTAGGCGGTTTCCATGTCGGCGGCGCCGCGGATGGCCGAGGTGTGCTCACGCACTTCGTCCAGGCCAAGGCCTTTAGCCTCTTCGGCAAGCAGGCCTTCAAGGCCTTTGGGGCAGGTGAGGTAGAGTTCGAAACGGTCCGACATGAATATTCCAGAGCCTTGGGCTATTGACTGACGAGGCGACGCATCGCCCCGCGATGTTTGCCCGCACGCCTTTCCAGCAGGCGTGCAGGTGGCCGGTTGGGCACAACGTGTGCCGCAGCGGGCCGGGCCACCTGACAGATCTGCACTTTGCCGGGTGGCAAAGACAGCTTAGATCATCAGGCAGTACGAAAAATTCTGGCGACGTAGAGCCCTGTGTGACCCTTCGTCGCATTTCAAATTATTTCTCTGTTCCTTGAGTGACGCTGGCAAAATGACGTCAATGATCGGCAAACCCCGATCGTAGCGGGCTCAACGCTAAACAAGGTTGAGTCGCATTTCTTTACTTATCCCCACACCCTCACAAACGTTACGTCGTTATGACAAATCGATCATTCACACCGTGACTCGCATTCGATAGAACTGGTCTCAGGCCGCTTCGCAACGAGGCGGCACATCCAGCTCGCGACGCCGGCAGCGAGCGCAAACCGGCAGAAAGACTCTGCCCGGCCTCGGAGAGGCCGACGGGACATTACAGTCAACAAGTGAGGGCAACACCCTATGAGAAGACTTAAGCGTGATCCGTTGGAAAGAGCATATTCACGTGGCTACCAATACGGGGTCACCGGCAAATCCCGCGAACTCTGCCCGTTCAATCTTCCTTCTGTTCGCCAAGCCTGGATCAACGGCTGGCGTGAAGGTCGCGGCGATAACTGGGACGGAATGACTGGCACCGCTGGCATCCATAGACTCAACGAAAATCACGCCGTAGGCTGATCGAGGACACTGAATTCGATTTACATGCACGCCCCAATCGGGCGGCGGGCGTAGGCCCAGGGGCCCCTTCAAGGGGCCCTTTTTAATGGGCTGGCAAAGCGCCAAACTAGCGCGGCATCGCCGCGATCGCATCCACCGCTTCGCGAATCAGTGCCGGCCCCTTGTAAATGAAGCCCGAATAGATCTGCACCAGGCTCGCCCCGGCAGCGATCTTCTCGGCAGCGTGGCGCCCTTCGGTGATGCCACCGGCGGCAATGATCGGCAACTTGCCACCCAGTTCGCCCGCCAGCACCTTGACGATATGGGTGCTCTTCTCCAGCACCGGCGCGCCTGACAGGCCACCTGCCTCGCCCCCATACGGCAGCGCTTCGACACCCTCACGGCCCAGCGTGGTGTTGGTGGCAATCACCGCATCCATGCCCGACTCCATCAATGCAGCCGCCACCAGGGCGGTTTCTTCGTCGCTCATGTCCGGGGCGATCTTGATCGCCAGCGGCACGCGCTTGCCATGTTCAGCAGCCAGCTGCTCACGGCGCTCGGCCAAGGCATCGAGCAGTTGCTTGAGCGAATCGCCGAACTGCAGGCTGCGCAGGCCCGGGGTGTTCGGCGAACTGACGTTGACCGTGATATAGCTGGCAGCGGTGTACACCTTGTCCAGGCAGATCAGGTAGTCGTCGACCGCGCGCTCGACCGGGGTGTCGAAGTTCTTGCCGATGTTGATACCCAGCACACCGCTGTAGCGCGACGCACGAACACGACCCAGCAGGTGGTCGACCCCCAGGTTGTTGAAGCCCATGCGGTTGATGATGGCGGTGGCTTGCGGCAGGCGGAACAGCCGAGGCTTGGGGTTGCCCGGCTGCGGGCGCGGCGTGACGGTGCCGATTTCGACGAAACCGAAGCCCAACTGGGCAAAGCCGTCGATGGCCGCGCCATTCTTGTCCAGGCCGGCGGCCAGGCCGACCGGGTTGGCGAAGTTCAAGCCCATGACCGAAACCGGCAACGCCGCCGGTTGCTTGCACAGCATGCCGTTTAGGCCAAGACGGCCACCGGCACCGATCAGGTCCAGGGACAGGTCGTGGGAAGTTTCCGGGGAAAGCTTGAACAGCAGCTGGCGGGCCAGGGTATACATGGGCGGGCAAGGCTCAGGGTGAGTGAGGGGGCGATTATAGCCAGCGCGGCGCCGGCATGACAGCACATCGTGGGGCCATGGGGCGAGGTGGTCGCGTAAATGGCACATCGGTTGCACCCCAAGTGCCCACAGCCTTATCAGTATGGGCGAGGAACCTTGTGAACACTGCACCCCGAGCAACGCCCCTGGCCTGGGTCAACGGCAGCGACGCGCCGGAGAAACCCAGCCTCAACATCGGTTTCATGGGCCTCACCGACTGCGCCTCGGTCGTGGTCGCCGCCACCCAGGGCTTCGCCCAGCAGCACGGCCTGACCCTCAACCTCAAGCGCCAGGGCTCGTGGGCCGGCCTGCGGGACAAACTGGTCAGTGGCGAACTGGACGCCGCGCACTGCCTGTATGGGCTGGTCTACGCCGTGCACCTGGGCATCGGTGGCGTGCCGGGCAGCGACATGGCCGTGCTCATGGGGCTGAACCAGAACGCCCAGGCCATCAACCTGTCCCCGACCCTGCAACGCAAAGGCGTGACCAACCCTGAAGCACTGGCGCGGCTGGTGCACCAACATGGCCCGCGGCTGACCTTTGCCCAGACCTTCCCCACGGGCACCCACGCCATGTGGCTGTATTACTGGCTGGCCAGCCAGGGCATCCACCCTTTGCGTGACGTCGACAGCGTAGTCGTACCGCCTGCGCAGATGGCCGCACACATCCAAGCCGGGCGCATCGACGGCTTCTGCGTCGGCGAGCCGTGGGCCGCCGACGCGGTCGCCAAAGGCCAGGGCTTTACCCTGGCCACCAGCCAGTCGATCTGGCCCGACCACCCGGAAAAGGTCCTGGCCTGTGCCCGCGCCTTTGCCGAACAATACCCCAACAGCGCGCGCGCGTTGATCAAGGCGATCCTCGCTGCCAGCCGGTTCATCGAGCAAAGCCCGGACAACCGCCGCAGCGCCGCGCAACTGCTCAGTGGCAGCGCCTACCTGGACACCGCGCTGGCCAGCATCGAGCCACGCCTGCTGGGCCACTATCAGGACGGCCTGGGCAACCACTGGCAAGACCCGCACGCCCTGCGCCTGTTCGACCAGGGCCGAGCCAACTTCCCATACCTGTCCGACGGAATGTGGTTCATGACCCAGTTTCGCCGCTGGGGCCTGCTGCGCGAAGACCCGGATTACCTCCAGGTCGCGGGCCAGGTCCAGCACCTGGCGCTGTACACCGAGGCAGCCCAGAGCCTGGGCGTGGCATACCCGGCGCACCCCATGCGCAGCAGCCTGCTGATAGACGGTGGCCGCTGGGACGGCAGCGACCCCTATGGCTATGCCCGTAGCTTCAGCCTGCATGCGTTGGGCGAGCTGCCCGACGCCCAGGTTGGCAGGTAAGGGGGGACGACCATGCTGCGCATCCTGCTGATCGACGACACCCAGAGCAAACTAGGCCGCCTCAAGGCCGCTTTGACCGAGGCCGGCTTCGACGTCACCGAAGCCCCAGGCCTGACCATCGACCTGCCCGCTTGCGTCGAAACGGTGCGCCCGGACGTGGTGCTGATCGATACCGATTCACCGGACCGCGATGTGATGGAGCATGTGGTGCTGGTCAGCCGTGACCAACCCCGACCGATCGTGCTGTTCACTGACGAACACGACCCCGGGGTGATGCGCCAGGCGATCCAGGCAGGGGTCAGTGCCTATATCGTGGAAGGTATCCATGCGGCGCGGTTGCAGCCGATTCTGGACGTGGCCATGGCTCGCTTCGAAAGCGACCAGGCCCTGCGCGCCCAGTTGCTGGCACGCGACCAGCAACTGGCTGAACGCAAGCGTATCGAGCAAGCCAAGGGCCTGCTGATGAAAATGAAAGACTGCAACGAAGAACAGGCCTACACCCTGATGCGCCGCCAGGCCATGAGCCGCCAACAGAAGCTGATCCAGGTGGCCGAGCAGATCATCGCCATGCACGAGATGCTCGGCTGAGGGGGCCGGTGCACTGCCTGGCCACCCTGCCCAGGCTCAGTTGGCCCATCTCTTGCTGAACAAAACGCACCGGTAACCAACGGCGGTTGCCCCACTTAAATTCCGACAAAGACGTCGCTCACCCCTCCACAGCCGTGGAGCGGGTGGCGGCGTCTTTTTCGTTCCGTTGCATGACCGAGTGAGGTGTTCGATGAGTACCAGCTTCTGGAAATCCGGGCATGTGCCCACGCTGTTCGCCGCGTTCCTGTACTTCGACCTTAGCTTCATGGTCTGGTACCTGCTGGGCCCGCTGGCGGTGCAGATTGCCGCCGACCTGCAATTGAGCGCACAACAGCGGGGCTTGATGGTGGCGGTGCCGATCCTGGCCGGGGCCATCCTGCGCTTTGCCATGGGCGTGCTGGTGGACCGCCTGTCGCCCAAGACCGCCGGGCTGATCGGCCAGGTGGTGGTTATCGTCGCGTTGGCCGCCGCCTGGCGCCTGGGCGTGCACAGCTATGAACAGGCACTGCTGCTGGGCGTGTTCCTCGGTTTTGCCGGCGCCTCGTTCGCCGTGTCGCTGCCACTGGCTTCGCAGTGGTACCCGCCACAGCATCAAGGCAAGGCCATGGGCATCGCCGGGGCCGGCAACTCGGGCACGGTGTTCGCGGCCCTGCTCGCCCCGGCACTGGCAGCCGGCTTTGGCTGGAACAATGTCTTCGGCTTTGCACTGCTGCCACTGTCGCTGGCGCTGGTGGTCTTCGCCTTGCTGGCACGTAACGCCCCACAACGGCCCAAGCCCAAAGCCATGGCCGACTACCTCAAGGCACTGGGCGACCGCGACAGCTGGTGGTTCATGTTCTTCTACAGCGTTACCTTCGGTGGTTTCATCGGCCTGGCCAGCGCCCTGCCCGGCTACTTCAGCGATCAGTACGGCCTGAGCCCGGTCACCGCCGGCTACTACACGGCGGCCTGCGTGTTCGCCGGCAGCCTGATGCGCCCGCTCGGTGGCGCCCTGGCCGACCGCTTTGGCGGCATCCGCACGCTGCTGGGCATGTACAGCCTAGCGGCCGTCTGCATTGCTGCCGTCGGCTTCAACCTGCCCTCCGCGACAGCCGCCCTGGCCCTGTTCGTCAGCGCCATGCTCGGCCTGGGTGCCGGCAATGGCGCAGTGTTCCAACTGGTGCCGCAACGCTTCCGCCAGGAAATCGGCGTGATGACCGGGCTGATCGGCATGGCCGGTGGTATGGGTGGCTTCCTGCTGGCGGCGGGGCTGGGCACCATCAAGCAGCACACTGGCGATTACCAACTGGGGTTGTGGCTGTTCGCCAGCCTGGGCCTGCTGGCCTGGTTCGGCCTGCACGGCGTGAAACAACGCTGGCGCACCACCTGGGGCTCGGCGGCCGTGACCGCAGCGCGGGTCTGAGGCCCCCCATGAGCCTGCAACTGAGCTTTGCCCAGGCCAGCGCCACCGGGCCGCGCGCGGAAAACCAGGATGCCTTGCGCCTGGTCACCCCGGCGCCCGAACTGGCTGCCAGCAAAGGCTACCTGTTCGCCCTGGCCGACGGGGTCAGCCAATGTGCCGACGGCGGCCTTGCCGCGCGGGCCAGCCTGCAGGCGCTGGCCCTGGACTACTACGCCACGCCGGCCACCTGGGGCGTGGCCCAGGCCCTCGACCGCCTGCTGCTGGCACAGAACCGCTGGCTGCGCGCCCAAGGGAATGGCCAGCCGTTGCTGACCACCCTCAGCGCACTGGTGCTGCGCGGGCGGCGCTTCACCCTGGCCCACATAGGCGACTGCCGGGTGTATCGCTGGCACGCCGGCCAGCTGCAGTGCCTGAGCGAAGACCATGTCTGGGACCAGCCCGGCATGCAGCATGTACTCAAACGCGCGCTGGGCCTGGACCAGCATCTGCTGGTGGACTACCTGGAAGGCGAATTGCAGCCGGGTGAATGTTATCTGCTGGTCAGCGACGGTGTGTGGGCCAGCCTGGGCGACCAGCACATCCAGGCGGTGCTGCGCGAGCAACCCGACCTGCAGCTGGCCGTGGACACGTTGGTTGCCAGCGCCCACCTCAACGGCAGCCAGGATAACGCCAGCGCCATGCTGGTGCAGGTCGAACAACCGGGCACGGCGAACCTTGGCGACACCTTGGCCCAACTGCAGCACTGGCCCGTGCCCGAGCCGTTACGGGCAGGCCAGTCGATCGATGGCTGGCAGGTCGAACAACTGCGCGCACACAGCCGTCAGTCCCTGTTGTACCGGGTGCGCGATGGCCAGGGCCAGGCGTGGCTGCTCAAGACCTTGCCGCCCGAGCGGCGGCAGGAGCCTGGTGCGGCGCAGGGCCTGCTGCTCGAAGAATGGTTCATGCGCAGGGTCGCCGGCCGGCACTTTCCCGAGCTGCACGTTTGCAGCCAGCGCCAGCAGTTGTACTACGTGATGCGCGAATACCCGGGCCAGAGCCTGGCCGCGCTGCTGGCCGAAAATGGCCCACTGCCGTTGGCCCAGTGGCTGGAGCTTGCCCGGCAGTTGCTACAGGCGGTGGGGGTACTGCACCGGCGCAACCTGCTGCACCGCGACATCAAGCCCGACAACCTGCACCTGGGCGGCGATGGCCAGTTGCGCCTGCTGGACTTCGGCCTGGCGTACTGCCCCGGGCTCTGCGAAGACCCGCAACATGCCTTGCCCGGCACCCCGTCCTACATCGCCCCGGAAGCCTTCGACGGCCAGCCGCCCAGCCCCCGCCAGGACCTGTATGCCGCAGGCGTGACGCTGTATCACCTGCTGACCGGGCACTACCCGTATGGGGAAGTGGAAGCTTTTCAGCGGCCGCGCTTCGGCCAACCGGTCAACCCGGCGCGCTACCGGCCCGACCTGCCGGAGTGGCTGCAGCACAACCTGCAGCAGGCCGTGGCCGCCGACCCGGCGCAGCGCTTCGAAACCGCCGAACACTGGTTGCTACTGCTCGAACGGGGCGACCGCCAGGAACTACCCGGCCGCCCGCGGCCATTGCTGGAGCGCGAGCCACTGAAAGTCTGGCGCACCCTGGCCGTGCTGTCGCTACTGATCAACCTGATATTGCTGCTCACCCTGCTCAAGGGCTGAATGCACCTTGCCAATGAGGAAACGCGAATGAATGCAAAAGTGTGGCTGGTCGGTGCCGGCCCGGGTGACCCGGAACTGCTCACCCTCAAGGCTGTACGCGCCTTGCAGGAAGCGGCAGTGGTGATGATCGACGACCTGGTCAACCCGGCAGTGCTGGAGCATTGCCCGCAGGCGCGGGTTATTGCAGTGGGCAAGCGTGGCGGCTGCCGCTCGACGCCGCAGGCGTTCATCCAGCGCCTGATGTTGCGCCACGCCCGCCAAGGGCGCTGTGTGGTGCGGCTCAAGGGTGGCGACCCGTGCATTTTCGGCCGCGGCGGCGAGGAGGCCCTGTGGCTGCAGAGGCATGGTATCGAGGTGGAAATTGTCAACGGCATCACCGCAGGCCTGGCAGGCGCCACGCAGTGCGGTATTTCCCTGACCTCGCGGGGCGTCAGCCGCGGGGTAACGCTGGTGACCGCGCATACCCAGGATGACAGCGCACTGAACTGGGCAGCATTGGCCCAGGCTGGCACCACGTTGGTGGTGTACATGGGCGTGGCCCGGCTGGAGCAGGTCCGCCAAGGGTTGCTGGACGGGGGGATGGCACCCGACATGCCGGTGGCCATGATCGAGAATGCCTCGCTGCCCGAGCAACGCGAGTGCAGGAGCGATGTGCAGGGGATGGTCGAGGATGCGCGTGGGTTCGCCTTGCGTAGCCCGGCGATCCTGGTGATTGGCGAGGTGGTTGGGGCGCAGGTGGCTCAGCAGTGGGTGGCCGCTACCGGCTGACAGCCACGGCCCGCCGGCCGGTAAAACCCAGCCAAAGAAAAACCCGGCCGAGGCCGGGTTTTTCATGAAGCTTCAAACCAATTACTTGGCCTGGGCTTCTACCTGAGCTTCAACGCGACGGTTGATAGCACGGCCTTCTTCGGTGGCGTTGTCAGCAACCGGACGGGTTTCGCCGTAGCCAACCGAGTCAACACGGCTGGATTCTACGCCGTACTGCTGGGTCAGGACTTGCTTGACAGCGTTGGCACGACGCTCGGACAGCTTCTGGTTGTAAGCGTCTGGACCCACGGAGTCAGTGTGACCTTCAACCACGGTGGTGGTTTGTGGGTACTGCTTCATGAAGTCAGCCAGGTTCTTGATGTCGCCGTAGCTGTTTGGCTTGACGACCGACTTGTCGAAGTCGAACTTCACGTCCAGCTCAACACGAACGACTTCGGCAACAGCCGGGCAGCCGTCGGCGTCAACGGTAACGTTGGCCGGGGTGTCTGGGCACTTGTCGACGTTGTCGCACACGCCGTCGTTGTCGGAGTCGGAGCAAACTTCAGCAACAGGTGCTGGAGCAGGGGCTGCGGTTTGCTTCGGGCTACCGCCGAAGTTCAGACCAACACCAACGCTTGGGGCCCACTCGGTGTCGCCCTGGTCGATGTTGTACTGGGCTTCAACGCCAGCACGGGCGTAGAACATGTCGGTGATGTACCACTTGGCACCAGCGCCAACGTTGGCGAAGGTGGAGTGGTCACGACCGCCACGGCCGGTCTGGCCCAGCGACTGGTGCGAGAAACCAGCGGAAACGTACGGACGGATAGCGTCGTACGGGTTGTTGAAGTGGTAAACGGCGTCCAGGGCGGTGTTCGAGCCCTTGATGTTCTTGCCGTCATCGCCACGAGCGTTGTGCACTTCGTCGTAGCCCAGACGCAGTTCAACGTCGTCGGTCAGGAAGTAACCGATCGAGCCGCCGAACAGGTTGCCGTCGTTCTTGAAGTCGCGCTGGCTGTCGAAGAATTCTTTCTTGTAGAAGATTTCAGTCTCGACGGCGCCTTGACCTTGTGCCATAGCGCCAATCGAGGTGGCGGCTACGAGCGAACCAATGGCCAAGCCCAAGGTGTTTTTCAATTTCATCCGTTAAATCCCCATCTGGTGATAGTTAAGCAGTCCCACCATAAACAAGGGGGACAACTCGACGGCAAGTCTAGCAGAACTCGCCGATTCGTTAGAGATATTTGCAGACGACTAAGTTTCATCGAGACCCGCAAATTTCTCACGAAGCTTGTCTAGCGCGCGCTTGTATCGCATTTTTGTCGCGCTCAGGCCCATGTGCATGATGTCGGCGATCTCCTGGAACTCCAGCTCTGCGACAAAACGCAGCACCAGGATCTCGCGGTCGATCGGGTTCACATGCACCAGCCACTTGTCCAGCCCGCCTTTTTCTTCCGGCTTCGGTGCCTTGTCCTCGGACGCCTCTTCAACAGGGTCCAGGCTCAGGGCATCCATCAACCGGCGTTTGCGGCGCTCCTTGCGGTACTGGGTAATGCACTCGTTGTAGGTGATGCTGTAGAGCCAGGTCTTGAACTTGGATTTACCCTCGAAGTTCTTCAGGCCATACAGCACCTTCAGCATCACTTCCTGACAGACATCGTCCGCGTCACGGTCGTTCCCTAAATAACGTGCACAAACGTTGAACAGGGTCCGCTGGTAGCGCCGCATGAGCTCCTCATAGGCACGGGTGACGTGGTATAGCTCCTCATGCGAACGCGCCACCAACTCTTCGTCGGTGAGCTCGCGAGGGTCATAACGCATGGGCGGCGTAGGAACTTTATTCAAAACGGATCTGGCCGACAGTCAGGTCAATGTCGCCGCGCGACCCCGTGGGTCGAATTTCGCGGCGGCATACATTAACAGCTTTCACGCGGTTAGCGGCTATTGACTCGCTGTTCCAGCAGCTCGCGGTTGGACAACGACACCAGCTCCCCCTCATCGGTCAGCAGGGTGGTTTTCACCGTGCCGATTTCCTCGATGAGCCCTTCGACCTCTCCAATCCGCACCTGCTGGCCTACCTGGTACAACTCGCGAACATAAATGCCGGCCAGAATCTGCCCGGCAATTTCGCGGCTGCCCAGGCCCATGGCCAGGGCAACCGCCAGACCAACGGTAATCAGGCCGATGACGATCACATGGTTGAGCAGGTCGGTTTTCACCTCCAGCTGGCTGATGGCCACCGAAATGCTGATGATGATGACCAGCCCTTGCGCGATACGCCCCAGGCCTGCCGAATACTCCAGGCCAATGCCTTCTGCAGCACCGCGAACCAGGCCATTGGCCACCTGTGCCAGCAGCACGCCGACCAGCAACACCAAGGCCCCGCCGAACACTTTCGGCAAGTACAGGGCAAGCATGTCGAGGGTCGCCGAAACCCGCTCCAGGCCCAGCGATTCAGCGGCGGAAACCAGGAAGATGAGCAGTACGAACCAGTAGACGATCTTGCCGATCAGGGTGGAAATGGGCACCTGTATGCCGACCCGGCCCAGCATTTTGGTCAGGCCGGTACCGGCCATGAGGCGGTCCAGGCCGAATTTGGCCAGCAGTTTGGACAGCAGTGTATCGAGCAGCTTGGCTACCACGAAACCGAGCAGCACCACGACCAGTGCGCCGAACAGGTTAGGGATGAAGTTCGCCACTTTGGTCCAAAGGGCGGTCATCGCGGTGACCAGGCTCTGGGTCCAGAGATCGAGTTCCATATTCAATCGGCCTTATCTGCTTTGCTGCCAGTGGCAGCGTTGCGGGAAGTGTGTCGACGCACCGGCGCGACATGCGCCGAGCCATTGTTCACGGCGATCAGCAGCGCCTGGCTCCAGCGGCCAAGCAAGCTGAACAGATCACCCGCACCGACCTGGCGGTTGGCGGTTTTCAGCACGCGGCCCAAGCAGGCAGCGTCATCCCGGTCGTCCCGGTCGTTGCCGGAGGGTGACGCCTTGAGCAGGTCGCGCAGGGATTCTTCAAACGGATCGTGCATGTGCACCTCGCGCAGTGTCAGCTAGAGACGAGATGGCCCGGCGATGGGTCACACATCCGATTGGCACGAATGTTTCGAATGGTGTGATGTTCGCCTGCAGCCCACCCACGCGTCATACCCACCGCAACCGGCGGAACAACCACCACTGCCCCACCGCCAGCCCCAGCACCACAATGCAGGCGAACAGGAAGCCGTAGGGGTTTTGCGCCCCCGGAATGCCACCGACGTTGATGCCCAGCAACCCGGTGATGAAGCTCATCGGCAGAAAGATGCAGGTGATGATGCCAAAGCGGTACATGGTGCGGTTCATCCGCTCGCTACGGCGACGGTCTTCGCTCTCCAGCACCAGCGCGGCGCGCTCGCGGGTCAGCTCCAGCTCCTCCAGGTAGCGGATCAGGCTGTTGTTCAGCTCGTTCCAGTAATCGGCATCGGCATAGGCGAACCAGCTCCACTTGCTGCGTGATAACTGGGCATAGATTTCCCGTTGCGGGGCCAGGAACCGGCGCAACCCGGCGGCCCGCCGACGGATCTGCTGCAGGCTGCCCTGTTCGGGGGTATACCGTTCGTCGGATTCGACCTTTTCTTCTTCCAGGTCGACCAGTTCGGCGAGATCACTGACCAGGCCCTGCACCTTTTCGGTCAGCAGTTCCCCCATCAGCAGCAGCAGCTCCGATGCGGATGTGGGCCCCCTGCCCTGTTCCAGTAGCTGGAGCACCTCGTCGCTGGCGCGCAGGGGCCGCAACCGCAGCGAGATGACCCGCTGCGCCTCGGCGAAAATGCGCACCGAGACCATGTCTTCCGGCTCGGCGCCCGGGTTCAGGTTGACCCCACGCAAGAACAGCAGCAGCTGTTCATCGGCCATGGGCAGCAAGCGCGGGCGGGTGTTTTCCTCCAGCAGCAGCTCGCTGGCGAACTCGCTGAGGCCGCTTTCATTCAGCAGCCAGGTACGGGTTTGCGGATGGCTGCGGTCCCAGTGCAGCCACAGGCTCTGCTGGGGCTGCAATTGCAGGTCGGCCAGTTCGGTACGGGCAATCGAGCGCGCGCCGCCTTTGCCATCGAGCACCAGGGCATGCACCAGCCCCCACTGCGCGTTGTCTTCCTCGAACATCAAAGCTCCATCAGCGCGTGCGGCGCATCACTCCGGCATTTTCAGCGGGCTTGGCGACACCAGCACGCCATTGTTGTCGGCGTACACATACTCGCCCGGGCGGAACGTCACGCCGGCGAAGGTCACTGCCACGTTGAGGTCGCCGATGCCGCGCTTGTCGGTCTTCATTGGGTGGCTGGCCAGCGCCTGCACGCCGACGTCGGTCTGGATCAATACATCGACGTCGCGTACGCAGCCGTAGATCAACAAGCCTTCCCAGCCGTTCCTGGCAGCCTTTTCGGCAAGCATGTCACCCAGCAATGCGCGACGCAGCGACCCACCGCCATCGACTACCAGCACCTTGCCTTTGCCGTCGAGTTCGACTTGCTCCTTGACCAGCGAGTTGTCCTCGAAGCACTTGATGGTGACGATCTGGCCGCCAAACGAATCACGGCCACCGAAGTTGCTGAACATCGGTTCCAGCACCTGAACCAGGTCCGGGTAGGCGTCACACAGGTCGGGCGTTACGTAATGCTGCATGGGAAGCTCCTGTCAGTCACAACGAAAGCGGGTATCGGCCAAGGCTACACCGTAGAGCCCATTGCAGTCATCCGGGACTAGGTAGTCATGTGTGTTTTGCCTGTGCCGGCCCTATCGCCGGCAAGCCGGCTCCCACAGGATTGTCACAGGTTCGCAGGCTTGTGCAGTACCTGTAGGAGCGGGCGCGCCCGCGAAGAGGCCAGCACAGGCGACGCAAACTCAGCTGACCGGCACAGGCTCTGCAACCACTGTGGACGCATGCACCGGCAACAGCGGGTTACGCAGCCAGCGCTCTACCAGCGGCCACACCTGCACCTGCGCAGCCTTGCTCACCAGCATGTCGACATGCCCGAAGGCTTCAAAACCTTCTTCACGCCCCAGCCGCAGGAACTGCTTGCGCTCGCCCCCCACCTGCTCGAACAGCTTGCGGCAGGCCCACACCGGGTCCTGGAAGTCACCGGCGCCGGCCACTGCCAACAGCGGCACATCAACCTCAGCCAGCCCTGCCCACCAATCCTGCTTCTTGTCGCCAAAACGCCCGAACAAGCCATGCCAGCGCAGGCTTTCCAGGGCCAGCCCCAGGGGTTCGTCCTCTGGCCCACGCTTGAAGCGCGGCCCGGAAATCTGCCCCCAGCGCTTGAGCAGCCACTTCGCGCCCCAGGCCACTGGCGGGACTTTCAACGGCCAGTACACGCGGCTGACCTGTGTGCCGAACAGGGCCACGCTTGCGACCTGGTCGGCGGTCAGAAAACCGCCACCCAAGGCTGCCACCAAGGTTGTTCCACCCAGTGAGTGGCCCACCCAGTGCGGCGCCTGGCCGGCTTTTTCGCGCACGAAGGCGTTGATGGTTGGCAGGTCGTCCCGGGCATAGCCGGCTACGCTGTTGTGGCGCCAGGCTGCATTGCGTGGCGACAGGCCGTGGCCACGCATTTCCGGGATCCATACGTCGAAACCGGCCCGAGCCAGATAGGCCCCCAGGCCGATGCCCTTGGGCGAATACCAGAAACGCCGGTTGGAAAAACTGCCATGCAGCAGAATCACCGGCACGCCCTGGGCGTGCTCCTGGTCGGCCAGCCCCAGGCGGGTAACGGCCAATTCCACACTGGGATCAGGGCTGTTGCCGGCCTTGATCCGGTACACGTCTTCACTGAGGTCGCCGCGGCGCTCGGCACTGAGCAAGGCCACGGGAAATAAACGGCTACTGCTTTGCATAAGGTTGCTTGGTGCACAAAAAAGGGCGGGATCCATTGCTGGAACTCGCCCTGGAAAAAACCAGGCGGGGGCACGCCAGACGCCCCCCGCGTTTTATTGCGTCAGGCTGCGCCCTGGCCTTCGGCGAGGAAGAACCAGGTTTCGAGTACCGAGTCGGGGTTCAGCGACACGCTTTCGATGCCCTGCTCCATCAGCCACTTGGCCAGGTCCGGGTGGTCCGAAGGGCCCTGGCCGCAGATGCCGATGTACTTGCCAGCCTTGTTGCACGCGGCAATGGCGTTGGCCAGCAGCTTCTTCACGGCCGGGTTACGCTCGTCGAACAGGTGGGCAATGATGCCCGAGTCACGGTCCAGGCCCAGGGTAAGCTGAGTCAGGTCGTTGGAGCCGATCGAGAAGCCGTCGAAGTACTCCAGGAATTCCTCGGCGAGAATGGCGTTGGACGGCAGCTCGCACATCATGATCACGCGCAGGCCGTTGTCGCCACGGGCCAGGCCGTTTTCGGCCAGCAGGTCGACGACCTGGCTGGCCTCGCCCAGGGTACGCACGAAGGGCACCATGATTTCAACGTTGGTCAGGCCCATCTCGTTGCGCACGCGCTTGAGCGCGCGGCACTCAAGTTCGAAGCAGTCACGGAACGACTCGCTGATGTAGCGCGAGGCACCGCGGAAGCCCAGCATCGGGTTCTCTTCTTCCGGCTCGTACAGCTTGCCGCCGATCAGGTTGGCGTACTCGTTGGACTTGAAGTCCGACAGGCGCACGATGACCTTTTTCGGGTAGAAAGCCGCGGCCAGGGTGCTGATGCCCTCGACCAGTTTCTCGACGTAGAAGCCGACCGGGTCGTTGTAGCCGGCAATGCGCTTGTCGACACTGTCCTTGAGGTCGGCAGGCAGGCCTGCGTAGTTCAGCAGTGCCTTGGGGTGCACGCCGATCATGCGGTTGATGATGAATTCCAGGCGCGCCAGGCCCACGCCTGCGTTGGGCAACTGGGCAAAATCGAAGGCCCGGTCCGGGTTGCCGACGTTCATCATGATCTTGAACGGCAGCTCGGGCATGGCATCGACCGAGTTCTGCTTGACGTCAAAGCCCAGTTCACCCTCGAAGATGAAGCCGGTGTCGCCTTCGGCGCAGGAAACCGTGACGCCCTGGCCGTCTTTGAGCACCTGGGTGGCGTTGCCGCAACCGACCACGGCCGGAATACCCAGCTCACGGGCAATGATCGCCGCGTGGCAGGTACGCCCACCGCGGTTGGTGACAATGGCGCTGGCGCGTTTCATTACCGGTTCCCAGTCCGGGTCGGTCATGTCGGAAACCAGCACGTCGCCTGGCTGCACCTTGTCCATTTCCGATACATCGTGGATCACGCGGACCTTGCCGGCGCCGATGCGCTGGCCGATGGCACGGCCTTCGACCAGTACCGTGCCCTTTTCCTTCAGCAGGTAGCGCTCCATGACATTGGCGCTGGAGCGGCTTTTCACGGTTTCAGGGCGGGCCTGGACAATGTACAGCTTGCCGTCGTCACCGTCCTTGGCCCATTCGATGTCCATCGGGCGCTGGTAGTGCTGCTCGATGATCATCGCCTGCTTGGCCAGTTCGCTGACCTCGGCGTCGCTCAGGCAGAAGCGCGCACGTTCGGCGCGGTCGACTTCCACGGTTTTCACCGAACGGCCGGCCTTGGCTTCGTCGCCATAGACCATCTTGATCGCCTTGCTGCCCAGGTTGCGGCGCAGGATAGCCGGGCGGCCAGCCTGCAGGGTGTTCTTGTGCACGTAGAATTCGTCAGGGTTGACCGCACCCTGTACCACGGTTTCACCCAGGCCATAGGCGCCGGTGATGAACACCACGTCGCGGAAGCCCGATTCGGTATCGAGGGTGAACATGACACCGGCGGTGCCGGTTTCGGAACGAACCATGCGCTGCACACCGGCAGACAGGGCGACCAGTTTGTGATCGAAGCCCTGGTGCACGCGGTAGGCAATGGCACGGTCGTTGAACAGCGAAGCGAACACTTCCTTGGCCGCGCGGATCACGTTGTCCACGCCGCGGATGTTGAGGAACGTTTCCTGCTGGCCGGCGAACGAGGCGTCCGGCAAGTCTTCAGCAGTGGCAGAGGAGCGCACGGCAACGGCCATGTTGTCGTTGCCAGCGGCCATTTCGGCAAACGCCGTACGGATTTCCGAATCCAGACGCGCCGGGAAGTCGGCTTCCATGACCCACTGGCGGATCTGCGCGCCGGTCTTGGTCAGGGCGTTGATGTCATCCACGTCGAGGGCGTCGAGCGCCGCATGGATTCGGTCGTTGAGGCCACTCTGCTCGAGAAAATCGCGGTACGCCTGCGCCGTAGTGGCAAAGCCGCCCGGCACCGATACACCAGCACCGGCAAGGTTGCTGATCATCTCGCCCAGGGATGCGTTCTTGCCCCCCACATGCTCCACATCATGGACGCCGAGCTTATCGAGGGAAACTACGTACTCTACCAAGGTGATCTCTCCACTAACTGTGTTGGAAAAGCTCAAAGGGCGCCCGCCTGTCCGCTATGACTTGGCCGGGCGTTTGTGGCCTGTACCTGGAAAATAGGCTTTGCAAATGTGGCAGAATGTCGACAACCGCATTCGGCAAACCGAACTTATCATATCCAAGAATCTTCATCAGCTTAAGGCCCAGGTCGCAAATGAAACGAACCGCGTTCTTCATCTCCGATGGCACCGGTATTACAGCCGAAACCTTGGGCCAGAGTCTTCTCGCGCAATTCGAGAGCATCCCGTTCAACAAATTCACCCGGCCGTACATCGATTCGCCCGACAAGGCGCGGACCATGGTCCAGCAGATCAATGCCGCGGCCGAGCGTGACGGGGTGCGCCCGATCATCTTCGACACCATCGTCAACCAGGACATACGTGAGATCCTGGCTACGTCGAATGGCTTCATGATCGACATCTTTTCGTCGTTTTTATCCCCGCTTGAGCAAGAATTGACCGCCCATTCGTCGTATTCCGTGGGTAAGTCCCATTCGATCGGCGGCAATTCCAACTACATGGAACGCATCGAGGCGGTGAACTTCGCCCTGGACAACGACGACGGCGCGCGCACGCACTACTACGACAAGGCCGACCTGATCCTGGTGGGTGTGTCGCGCTGCGGCAAGACCCCAACCTGCCTGTACATGGCCATGCAGTTTGGTATCCGCGCCGCCAATTACCCCCTGACCGAAGACGACATGGAACGCCTGCAGTTGCCGGCAGTGCTGAAAAAGCACCACAACAAGCTGTTCGGCCTGACCATCGACCCTGACCGCCTCACGGCCATCCGCCACGAGCGCAAGCCCAACAGTCGTTACTCAAGCTTTGCCCAGTGCGAGTTCGAGGTGCGCGAGGTAGAGAGTTTGTTCCGCCGGGAGAACATTCCCAACATCAATTCCACGCATTTTTCGGTGGAAGAGATCTCGGCGAAGATCCTGGTGGAGAAAGGCGTGGAGCGGCGGTTCAAGTAGGAAAGCTTCAAGCTTCAAGCTTCAAGCTTCAAGCTTCAAGCTACAAGCTACAAGCTTCAAGAAAAAGCGGGGGCTGTGTACGCGATCTAAACGGTGCTAAAGCCAGAAGCTGCAAGCGAAACCAGTGAGCTCCGCTTGCAGCTTGCAGCTTGTAGCTTGTAGCTTGCAGCTTGCAGCTTAAGAAGGCACCACCGCTGCCTGCCCGCTCATGGCCAGGTCGACCAGCTCGCGGTTGGCCACCGCATACATCGCATAGTCGTTGCCGCTGGCATTGCGCAGGTCATCGAGCATGGCGCGCCAGCGCTCTACCATCACCCGGTGCTGCTCGGCCCACAGCGCCACACGGGCGTCCATGTCTTGCGGCCCGTCGGCCATTTGCAGGACCGAAATGGTGATCGCCCGCTGCTGCAAGTCGATGTCGTCACGGAAGGCCTCGCGGGCCAGCGCCTGCCAGTTATTTTCCACCGGCAGGTTGCTGATTTCCTGCAGGTACCAGGTCAGGTCCAGCGCGCTGCCCACGGCGAAGAACGCCTTGGCCACCTGCGCCGGCTCATGCCCGGTAACGTCAGCTGCTTCGATGATCGGCAGCAACGTGTACAGGTGGCTGGTACCGGCCACCATGCGCGCAAGCAGTTCCGGCACGCCAGCCTCGACGAAGCCCTGGTAGCGCACCATCCAGCGTTCGCGGGTCGGGCCTTCGAGCAACTCATCCAGCTTGAGCCCGAGTTGCGCGATTTTCGGCCCGAAGTGCGCGGTGTCGCGCCCGGCGTCCTGCTCGTTGCGGCGGCTGCGCAGGAACCAGCGGGTCGCGCGGCGGCCCAGGCGCATCAGCTCGTCCATCAAGGTCAGCTGGACCTCCGCCGGCACCTGGTAGTCAAGCGCCTCGATCTGGCGGAACCAGTGCGGCAGGTGGAAGATGTCGCGCACGATCACGTAGGCCCCGGCCACGTTGGCCGGGCTCATGCCGGTCGACTCCTTCAGGCGCTGGACGAAGGTGATGCCCATATTGTTGACCAGGTCGTTGGCGATCTGGGTGCTGACGATTTCACGCTTCAGGCGGTGGCGGCGCATGGATTCGGCGAACTTGCTGACCAGCGACGGCGGGAAGGCGGTTTCCATGTCGCGGGTCAGGTAGTCGTCGTCGGGTACCTGCGACTTCAGCAACTGCTCCTTGAGGTCGATCTTGCTGTACGAGATCAGCACCGACAGCTCGGCACGGGTAAGGCCATGGCCGGCGGCCAGGCGTTCGGCCAGTTGCTCCTCGGACGGCAGGAACTCGATGGCACGGTCCAGCTTGCCCCGCGCCTCCAGGTCAGCCATCAGGCGCTTGTACTCGGCAATGCGTTCGCGGGCGCGGCGGGCGGCCAGCGACAGCGCCTGGGTCTGCTTGTAGTTGTTGCCCAGCACCAGGCTGGCGACTTCATCGGTCATGCTGCCGAGCAACTGGTTACGCTGCTTCTCGGTCATGTCGCCACCCTGCACCACTTCATTGAGCAGGATCTTGATATTGACCTCGTGGTCAGAGCAGTCCACGCCGCCGGCGTTGTCGATGAAGTCGGTGTTGGTCGCCCCGCCGTGCAGGCCGAACTCCACCCGGCCAAGCTGGGTCATGCCCAGGTTGCCACCCTCGCCCACCACCTTGCAGCGCAGCTCGTTGCCGTTGACCCGCAGCGCGTCGTTGGCCTTGTCGCCGACGTCGGCGTGGCTTTCGCTGCTGGCCTTGACGTAGGTGCCGATCCCGCCATTCCACAGCAGATCGACCGGGGCCTTGAGCAACGCGTTCAGCAACTCGGTCGGGGTCAGGCGGTCGGCTTCGATGGCGAAGCGTTCCTTCATCTGCGGGCTGATGGCAATGCTCTTGGCGCTGCGCGGGAAGATGCCACCGCCTTCGGACATGATGCTGGTGTCGTAGTCGGTCCAGGCCGAGCGCGGCAGGTCGAACAGGCGCTTGCGCTCGGCGAAGCTGGAAGCCGGCTCGGGGTTGGGGTCGATGAAGATGTGCAGGTGGTTGAACGCGGCCACCAATTGCAGCTTGTCGGACATCAGCAGGCCGTTGCCGAATACGTCGCCGGCCATGTCCCCCACACCGATGACGGTGATCGGGTCTTCCTGCACATTGATGCCGCGCTCACGGAAGTGCCGCTGCACGCCGACCCAGGCGCCGCGGGCGGTAATGCCCATTTTCTTGTGGTCGTAGCCGGCCGAACCGCCCGAGGCGAAGGCGTCGCCCAGCCAGAAACCGTAGTCGATGGCAATGCCGTTGGCGATGTCGGAGAAGGTCGCGGTACCCTTGTCGGCCGCCACCACCAGGTACGGGTCGTCATCGTCGTGGCGCACCACGTTGGCCGGCGGCACCACGCCGCCATCCTTGAGGTTATCGGTGATGTCGAGCAAGCCGGAAATGAAGATGCGGTAGCACGCCACGCCTTCGGCCGCGATCTCGTCACGGCTGCCGCCCAGCGGCAGGCGCCGCGGCAGGAAGCCGCCCTTGGCACCCACCGGCACGATCACCGAGTTCTTCACCTGCTGGGCCTTGACCAGGCCGAGCACTTCGGTGCGGAAGTCTTCTTCGCGGTCGGACCAGCGCAAGCCACCACGGGCCACGTTGCCAAAGCGCAGGTGCACGCCCTCGACCCGCGGCGAATAGACGAATATCTCGAACTTGGGCACCGGCTTGGGCAGCTCGGGAATCAGCCGCGGGTTGAACTTGAAGCTGAAATACGACTTGTTCTGGCCGTTGGCGTCCGGTTGGTAGAAGTTGGTGCGCAGGGTGGCCTTGATCAGGTCCAGGTAGCGGCGCAGGATGCGGTCTTCGTTGAGTACCTGCACCTCGTCCAGCGCGGTCAGAATGGCCTGTTCCAGGCGCTGCTGCTTGTCGTCCAGGTCGTCCTGGGTCAGCTTGCGCGCCAGGTAGAAGCGGGTCTTGAACAGCCGGGTCAACTCACGGGCGATGTCGGTGTGGTTGTTCAGGGTGCTGGCGATGTAGCCAAGGTCGAAGCCCAGGCGGATCTGCTTGAGGTAACGGGCGTAGGCACGCAGCAGTGCCACGTCGCGCCAAGGCAGGCCGGCGGTCAGCACCAGGCGGTTGAAGGCATCGTTCTCGGCATCGCCGCGCACGATATGGATGAACGCGTCCTGCAGGGTGTCATTGAGCTGCTGGATATCCAGGCTAAGGCCTTCGCTGTAGGTGAAGGCGAAGTCGTGGATCCAGTACTCACGGCCACTGGCATGGCGCAGCCGGTACGGGAACTCGCCGAGTACGCGCAGGCCGAGGTTTTCCAGAATCGGCAACACATCGGACAGCGCCAGCGGAGTGTCCACGTGGTACAGCTTGCAGTGCAGGATGCGCTCGCCGACCTGGGTCAACGGCTGGTAGAAGCTCATCGCCAGGGGCTTGCTTTCCGACAGGTTGAGCACGTGCTGCAGGTCGACCACCGCCGAATGGGCGGCGAAACGCTCGCGGTAGCCCGCCGGGAAGCCGGTGGGGAAGTCGGCCAGGATGTTGGTGCCCTGGGCTTCGCCGAAGTTCTCCACTACCAGCGCAGAATAGTCGTCGCGCCACGAGCGGCAGGCCTGCACCACTTCGCGCTCCAGCTGCTGCGGGTCGATGTCGATGCGGTTTTTCGGGTCGACCCGCAGAATCAACTGCACGCGGGCCAGCACCGACTCGGAGAAGAACGTCCAGAACTCGCAGTCGCTGGCCTTCAGGCGCTCCATCAATACCTGCTGGATCTTCTGCCGCACTTCGGTGGAGTAGATTTCCCGCGGCACGTAGGCCAGGCAGTAGCAGAAGCGGCCGTACGGGTCCTTGCGCAGGAACACGCGGATCTTGTTGCGCTCCTGGATCTGCACGATCGCCATGACCGTGGTGAACAGCTCGTCGATCGGCGTCTGGAACAGGTCGTCGCGCGGCAGCACCTCAAGCACCTGGGCCAGCTCCTTGCCCAGGTGAGCCTTGGGATCGAAGCCCGAGCGGCGCTCCACTTCCGCGACCTTGCCGCGGATGTACGGTATGGCATGCACGCTTTCGCCGTACACCGACGAGGTGTACAGGCCCATGAAGCGGTGCTCCTTGATGACCTTGCCGTCGGCGTCCAGCTGGCGGATCGAGACGTAGTCCGGGTAGGCCGGGCGGTGCACGCGGCTGGGCAGCGCGGCCTTGGCGAACGACAGCAGCAGCGGCTCGTTGAGGTAAGCCACGGCGTAGTCTTCGATGCGCAGTTCGTCGGCCGTCAGGCCCACACGCAGGCGGCGCGGCAGGCCGAGGAACGACTGTTCGTCGTAGACCATCTGGCCGCCATCGGCGGTGCTGGCAACGGTGAATTCCTCATAGCCGAGGAAGGTGAAGTGGTTGTCCAGCAGCCACTCGAGGAAGGCCTTGACCTCGCCCTTCTCGTTTTGCGCCGGGCCGAACGCGGTTTGCTCCACCTTGGCGAGCACTTCCTGCAGCTTGGCTTTCATCGGCTCGAAGTCGGCAACCGCCACCCGAACCTCAGCCAGCACCTGTTCGATCTCGCGGGTCAACACGGCCAGTTCGGCGGCGTTGGCGCAGCGGTCGATCTCCAGGTACATCAGCGACTCGTGCTGCACCCCCTCGCCCCGGCTGCCCTTGGGCAGCAGCTCCAGCAGCTCGCCGTTGGCGCCCCGGCGCACGCTGAGCACGGTGGTTTGCAGGGTGTGGATGCTATAGCCGCGGCGGTTGAGCTCGGTACGTACCGAGTCGACGAGAAACGGCAGGTCGTGGTGCAGCACCTCGACCACGGTGTGGGTCGACTGCCAGCCGTTGCGTTCGTAATCGGGGTTGTACACGCGTACTTGCGGGGACTCGGGGTCGAAACGCTCGATGATGCGCCAGGCCGACAGGGTGCAGCCGGCCAGGTCGGAAAGCCTGCGCTGGGTAAGTTCGTCCAGAGAGATGATGCCGAAGAACTGATCGGCGAACAGCGCCACTTGTGGCAGGGACTGTTCGCTGATGTGCTGCGCCAGGGCCGCTTGCAGTTGGTGCTGGAAGTCGGCTTTGCTGGCTGCGGTGAAGAACGCCATCTGTGGTACTCCGCTTGGGCTTTGTAATAGTTGAAGCGTCGCTGCGTGCGCCATTTACGGATCAACGATAGCCAACCCGTGGCAAGGCGGACGGTAAAAACCAGAGGTGGAACGTGCGCAGGCACGCCCGGGCTTGGCGAAGCTTAACGACTGATCGGTCATCAAGGCTTGCAGCGCTGCGACAATTTCGGTCAAGGGGCGGTAACTTTACGTTTATGCATGTAGCCAAGACTGTCAGAATTCCCTTCCGTTTCCTTTGATCCGAGCCTGCTCATGCAAATCAACACCGCCCTGCTGTTCGCCACCCCTTGCGATGACGAGGAAGACAACATGGCGACCCTGTGCTGCCACAGCGACAAGGGCCAGATGTTCCTGCTTACCCGCTACCCGGACGAAGACACCGTCGACCTGACCCTGGATGACGAGCCGTCGACGCTGGACGGGCTGAAAGTGACCTTGAGTGCCAAGCGCCTGCTGATCGAAGTGGCCGCCGGTGACCGCGATGCGCTGAAGGGGGGTGAGGTGCTGGAAATCAACCTGACCAGCGACCTCAGTGACCTGGATGAGGTGAAGGAAACCCTGGAGAACATCCTGGCCGGCACTGGCACCTTCGTCTGCGAGCTTTAGGGCTTCACACGCCGCGCGTCGCCCCTGCTCATGCCAGCGCTTGTTGCATTGCTTTAGCCTGCGCCCGCAATGCCTCACAAAACGGCTCCACCGCAGCCGAAGCCGGCCGATGATCCGGGCGGATCAGCATCACCTGGTATGGCACCGATACCCGCAACGGCCGGATCGGCAGCCCGCCCTGCGCGGCCTCCAGGCCGCTCAGCGGGTTGATGATGGCAACCCCCAGGCCCTGGCGCACCATGGCGCAGACCGAGGCCGCACTGGTCGTCTCGATCACCGTGCGGCGGTTCACACCCGCCGCGCGAAAGTGCTGGTCCAGTTGCTGGCGGTAGGTGTCCAGGCTGGCCAGGTTGATGAAATCGACTTCGTGAAAATCGCTCAACGCCAGCTCGGCCTTGGCCTGCAACGGGTGGTGTTCGGGCAGCACGCACACCATGTTGGCGCTGAACAGCCGCTCCCCATACGCCCCGCGCGGTATCTGCTCGACCTCGGTCAGGCCCAGGTCGTGCTGCTGGGCCACCAGTGACTCCTCCAGCAACGGCGATTCCTGGGCCAGAATGCTCACACTCACCCCCCGGTGCTGCCGGTGAAAGCGCTGGCAGGCCTTGGGCAGCAGGGTTTGCGAGAACAGCGGCAGGCAGGTGATGGCCAACCGGCCTTGCTCGAAATTGCGAATGGCCTGGGCAAAGCGGTCAATCCGCTCCAGCCCGACATAGGCGCGCTCCACCTCCTCGATCAACAGCAGTGCCTGGGCTGTCGGCACCAGCCGCCCACCTTCGCGCTGGAACAGGTTCAGCCCGGTGACCTGCTCCAGCCGGGCCAGCTCGCGGCTGACGGTGGGCTGCGAAGTGAACAGCAGGCGAGCTGCGGCGGTGACGCTGCCCGCCGCCATGATGGCGCGGAACACTTCGATATGGCGAACGGACAATTTCACGGCAACGCCCTGCGTAATGACAGTAGCCATATCAGATATGAATGGCCGACAGAAAAATAGCTATTTTTCTGAATTCCTGCTTTATCGCATCCTGCTTTCCTTCCTGGTATCACCTGAGCGAGTAGCGCCAACATGACAACATCCTTCACCCTCCTGGCCGAGGCAGTGCGCCAACATGGCTCGCCGTTGTGGGCCTACGACACCGGCACCATCGCAGAGCGTGTCGAACAGCTGAAGGTGTTCGACACTGTACGCTTCGCCCAGAAAGCCAACCCGAACCTGCACGTGCTGCGCCTGATGCGTAGCCACGGCCTGGTGCTGGACGCCGTGTCGCTGGGCGAGATGGAGCGGGCCTTCGCTGCCGGCGCCAGCGTTCAGGGCGACCCGGCCGGCGTGGTGCTGACCTGCGATGCACTGGACCGGCCTACCCTGGAGCGGGTGGTGGCAGAAAAGATCGAAGTGAACGCCGGCTCCATCGACATGCTGCGCCAGCTGGGCGAGCGCTCCCCTGGCCACCGCGTGTGGGTCCGCATCAACCCCGGCTTTGGCCACGGCCATAGCCGCAAGACCAACACCGGCGGTGAAAACAGCAAGCACGGCATCTGGCATGAGCAGCTGGACGAAGCGCTGGGCGTGATCAAGGCACACGGCCTGCACCTGGTCGGCGTGCACATGCACATTGGCTCGGGCGTGGATTACCAGCACCTGGAACAGGTAGCCCGCTCGATGATCGAGCTGGTCGGCCGCCTGGGGGTGGACATCGAGGCGTTTTCCATCGGGGGCGGGCTTTCCACCCCCTACCGCAGCAGCGACAAGCCGGTCGACCTGCAGCGCTACGCCCAGACCTGGGCAGTGGCACGCAAGGAAATCGAAGCGATGCTCGGCCACCCGGTGCGTATGGAGATCGAACCCGGCCGCTTCCTGGTGGCCGAGTGCGGCTACCTGGTGGCCGAGGTGCGGGCGGTGAAACAGGTGGGGCGCAATACCTTCGTGATGATCGACGCCGGCTTCAATGACCTGATGCGCCCGGCCATGTACGGCGCCTACCACGGCATGACCCTGCTCGATGCCAACGGCCAGCCGGTGGAGCGCCCACGCCAGCCAACCGTGGTGGCCGGGCCGCTGTGCGAGTCGGGTGACGTATTCACCCAGGACGACCAGGAACTCACCCCGCAAGACCTGCCGCAAGCACAGGTGGGCGACCTGCTGGTGATCCACGATGCCGGGGCCTATGGCGCATCGATGTCGTCCAACTACAACAGCCGGCCACTGCTGCCAGAGTTCCTGATCGAGAACGGCGCGCTGCGAATGATCCGCCGGCGGCAGACCGTGCAGGACCTGCTGGACCTGGAAGCGGGCCTTTAAGCGCCCTTCTGCCGGCTAGGCCATACCGCCCATGTAGTGCTCCAGGCGGCCGCGCAGCCAGCGTTCGGCCGGGTCATTGTCGGTAGTGCTCAGCCAGACCATGGCCAGCTCCAGCGCCGTGGCCGCGAACGGCAGTTGCTCGGCCTGCAGGTTGCCCCAGCGCTCCATCCCCTGGGCCGCGTAATCGGGGCAGCAGGCCAGCAGTTCGGTACCGGCCAGGATCGCCGGCAGCGTACTGAATTGCGGCACCGACAACACCACCTGGCGTTCGCGCCCCAACTCCTTGAGCCAGTCATCGACTACACCGAGGGTATTGGCCGTAGGCGAGACCTGAACGTGCGGGCGGGCGCAGAACTCATCCAACGTCAACGGCCTGGTGGATTTGTCGGCGCGCACCACCCTGGCCTGCATGCTGCGCAATACCTTGCGCTTGGCATTGGCCGGCAGGCCCCGGGTCTGGCTGATGCCGACCGTGACATCCCCCGCCGCCAGCAAGTCGGGAATGCGCCAGTAATCCACGTGCTGCACGACCACCACCACGTTCGGCGCCTCGACCCGCAGCGCCCGCAACAAGGGCGGCAACAGCCCGGACTCGACGTCATCGGACAAACCGATGCGAAAGGTCATCTTGCTGGAAAGTGGGTCGAAGTCGTGGGTCAGGCTAAGGGCCACAGACATCGCATCCAGGGCCGGGGTGAGGTGCTTGATCACTTCCTGGGCGCGGGCCGATGGCTCCATGCGGTTGCCCACACGGATCAGCAACGGGTCATTGAACATCACCCGCAACCTCGCCAGCGCAGCGCTGACCGTAGGTTGGGCGACGAACAGCTTTTCTGCGGCGCGGGTAAGGTTGCGCTCCTGCATCAGCGCTTCGAACACCACCATCAGGTTGATATCGGCTTTGCGCAGTTCGTTGCGGTTCATTGGCGCTCCCGGCCCATTGTGGTTGTGCTTGCTCGATTTCAGCACTGACAAGCACCCTGGTCGAGTCAACGTTGGTAGATAACCTGGCAGGGCGGCCCTTGGCGGCGACCCGATTGCCCGACAGCGGACAGTCCGGTTACCCTTCCTTCTCCTCCCCTCACGGCCGCCCCAGCCGTGCTCCGCCCAGGCTCCCACCGCGATGAACCGTAAAGCTGACCCGCCACCGTCCGACTGGGTAATCCGCAGCGACCAGCCGGGCGGCATCGAGCGTATCGAGGCCTGGTTCGGCAGCCACGGTTACGACCCGCATCGCCACGATACCTACTCGGTCGGGCGAACCCTGGCCGGCGTGCAAAGCTTCCATTACAAGGGCTCGCTGCGCCACGGCATACCCGGCAACACCCTGGTGCTGCACCCGGACGAGCTGCATGACGGCATGGCCGGCACCAACGCAGGCTTTCGCTACCGCATGGCTTACGTAGACCCGGCCCTGATCCAGAACGTGCTGGGTGGCCAGCCGCTGCCCTTCATCGCTGGCGGGCTGTCCAGCGACCCACGGCTGTACCAGGCCAGCGAGGCACTGGTACAGGCCGTGGACCACCCGTTGGAGCCGCTGGAGCAGCAGGACGCCCTGTACGACCTGGCCATGGCCTTGTTGGCGGTCGGCGGCAAACCACGCGGGCGCAAGCGCCTGGACTACCAAGCCGCCGAACGTGCCCGGGCTTTCATCATGGCGCACCTGCACCAGAGCATTACCCTGGACATGCTCGAACAGGCCAGCGGCCGCGAGCGCTGGAGCCTGTCGCGTGATTTTCGCACGCTGTACGGCACCAGCCCCTACCGCTTCGTCACCTTGCGCCGCCTGGACTGTTTGCGGCGCATGGTGGTCGACGGCTTCAGCCTGGTCGATGCGGCGCTTGCTGCCGGCTTTCATGACCAGAGCCACATGACGCGGCATTTCACCCGTTGCTATGGGGTGCCGCCCTTGCGTTGGCTGGAGCGCCTGCGCCCCACCCGCTGACTTGCAGGATCGTACAAGATGCCCATGTTGCAGACCGTTAGGCTGGCCACTCCACTCAACGAGGAATTGTCATGTCTGAAGCCCGTATCCCCTCCCAGCCTGCCAACCTGCTGCACAAAGCGTCGCTGATCGAGCAGCAGTGGAGCCCCAGGGTCGTTGCCGAAATGAACGACTACCAATTCAAGGTGGTGCGCATTGAAGGCGAATTCATCTGGCATGCACACCCGGAAACCGACGAAGCATTTCTGGTGCTGGAGGGTGTTTTGCGCATCGATCTGCCCGGTGGCTGTGTGCACGTCAATCCCGGTGAGCTGTACGTCGTGCCGCGCGGTATCGAACACAGGACAGCCGCAGAGGGCGAAGCAAAACTGATGATGATCGAGCCCCGCGGCATTCTGAACACCGGGCATGAGGGCGGCGAGCGCACCGCCGTCAATGATGTCTGGATCTGACAACAGAAGCCGCTTTACTTGTTGTGCGTAGCACTCGCTTGGCAATAATTCACCACGTTCAACTGCCAAACAGCCATTTTGCGTCTTGGTCACCCCTTTTCCATGCCTACCATCGCAACCCGATGAAAATCCACCGCCGTATAATTGGATCCAATATCGAGGATGCCTTGAATGCGAACACTGGAAATGGACTACGGCCACGGCGACCAAGTCGCCAGCCATTGCCACGCTGAAGACCAGCTGATCTATGCCGCCAGCGGGGTAATGCGGGTCAGCAGCGCGGGAGGCGACTGGGTGATCCCCGGCGGGCATGCACTGTGGGTGCCTGCCGGGGTCAGCCACGCCATCCGCATGCAGGGCGTGGTGAGCATGCGCACGTTGCTGCTCGACGCCGGCATCGCGTGCTGCCAGGTCATCGTGGTATCCGGCTTGCTGCGCGAACTGATCCTGGCCGCGTCACGCATGCTCGACCGGCGTGACGGCGAGCATGCGCGGGCATTGATCCTGAACGAGTTGTCCGCCGCTCGGCGCATCCATGCCTTCGTGCCCACGCCCTCGCACCCGCGCTTGCGTGCCTGGTGCGAGGGCTTTCTCCAGTACCCGGCCCAGGACCTGACGCTGGCGCAGTGTGGCGCGCAGTTGAACCTGAGTGCGCGCAGCGTGGCGCGGCTGTTTCAACGCGAACTGGGCATGTCGTATGGCGAGTGGCGCGCCCGCGCGCGGGTAATGCTCAGCCAGCAATGCCTGGCGCAGGGTCAGCCGATCCTCAACGTGGCGCTGGAGCACGGTTACCAAAGTGCAAGCGCGTTCACCGCCATGTTCAAGCGCATCCTCGGCTACGCGCCGAGTGACTGGCAGCACAACCTCACACGCGGCCACTGAACAGCAGGTTGTCCCGCTTGCGCGCAGGCTTGTCCTGCTTGCGACAGCGCCGCTTCCCCGTCCCTGGTTAACCTCGCATCACCCTCTTCAAGTGGCCTGTGTGATGCCTTTACTGCACTTTTCTCCCTTCGCTGCCCGGCTGGGCGCCACGCTCGCCGTGCTCGGTGCCCTCACGGCGTGCACGCGGCAGCCGGCCCCCGCCGCGCCGCCACCCGTGCTGCAGGCAAACCCGCTGGCAGACCTGCCGGCGGGGGTCAGCCAGCAGCCGTTACCCGCGCAATGGTGGGCGCTGTTCCAGGACCCGCAACTCAACCACTGGGTACAGCTGGCCCTGGCGCATAACCAGGACCTGGCCCAGGCAGACGCCACTGTGCAGGCCATGCTGGCGGGTATCGGTGAATTCGACGCGCGCCGCTGGCCCGCCACTGCAGTGGAGGTTGGCGCAACCTATGGCAAGAGCGCCGATGACCAGACCCTGGCCGAGGCCACTGACAGCCATGCGCCGTCACAATGGCAATTCAGCCCCGGCATCGAGCTGGCCTACCAGGTGGATGTCTGGGGCCAGGTACGTGCGGCCATCGAGCGTGCCCGGGCTCAAGCCGATGCCAGCGCTGCAGCACGGGACCTGGTACGCCTGCAGGTGGTCACCCAGACCAGCCGCGCCTACCTGGCTCAATGCGTGTATGGCGCACGCCTGGCCCAGGCCAGGCAGTCGTTGCAAAGCCTCGAGCGCAGCGTGCAATTGAGTGAACGCCAGCAACAGGCCGGCGTGGCAACGGCGCTCGACAGCGAGCGCCTGCTGGGCTTGCGTGAGCAGGTGCGGGCGCAACTGCCGATGCTCGTTGCCAGGCGGCAAATGGCGCTCTACGAACTGGCCATGCTCAGTGGCCAGGCGGCTGCGGCACCGGTAGGCGACTGCAGCGCCATCCCCACGGTGTCGGTGCCGCTACCGCTTGGCGATGGGTGGCGCCTGCTCGAGCGAAGGCCGGATCTGCGCCAGGCAGAACGGGAACTGCGCGCTGCTGCGCTGGAGACCGAAATCGCCCGGGCGGACCTGTACCCGAAGGTCAGCTTCGGCGCCTCGTTGACCTCCTCCGCCGCTCACCTGGCCGACCTCGGCGACAGCCGCGCAGTGATGTTCGGGATCGGCCCGCTGATTCACTGGCAGTTTCCCAACCTGAAGGCCAATCGCGCGCGCGTTGGCAAGGCCCGAGCATTGCGGCAGGCGCAGGTCGCCCGCTACCAGGGCGTGGCATTGAATGCGCTGAAGGACGTGCGCCAGGCGCTGGCGGGTTACGCCGGTGAGCGGCAGCGCCTGCAGGCACTGGAGGCAGCGCTTGGCCATAGCCAGCGGGGCTTTGCCCTGGCCCAGAACAACTACCGCGCTGGCACGGCTGACGGCCTGGCATTGCTCGACAGCGAACGCGAACTGATCCGCCTGCGCGCCAGCCAGGTCGAGGCCCAAGGGCGCCTGGCGCAGGCACAGGTCAATCTGTTCCGCGCGCTAGGTGGTCGGTGGTAGCGCGCAGCAACAACCCACAGGGACCGCGCTGGGCCTAGAGCCTTTTCAATGATCAGGGGGTCGCTGCCCTGTAACAAACGCCAAGGCCAGCGCGGTCCCTGTGGGAGATTCTATGGTTCCTGGCAAGGGTAGCCGGAGCATCTTCAGCGCCTGTGAGATCGAGCGCCGCCCGCGCGGCGCATCGCGAGCTGCGCTCGCTCCTTGTATGTTGTGACTGGCCTGGCGGGAGAAGTTATTCTCGTCAGGCTGAAGAAGCA